>CAYZKX010000010.1:0-22342 GCA_964479055.1 uncultured Flavobacteriaceae bacterium | reverse complement strand
GATTGCTGTAGTTTATTTATAAGTTTTCTAACGTATTAATGTTATTGATCAAATTAAAATTTTAATATCACCAATGAAAAAAATCGTATTATCACTGTTCACAGCAATATCAATTACCTTATCAAATGCTCAAGAAACACCGTTTTTAGAAGATGAAGAAATTAGAATGCTAATTAATGAACTCTCTGGAGACCGTTCATTTGAATATGTAAGAGTATTAACGCAATGGCATCGAGATTCAGGTATGGATGGTTATTTCAAGGCAGCCAATTATGTTGTTGAAGAGGCCAAAAAAGCTGGTCTTGAGGATGTTAGATTTATAGAACAAGAATTAGGTAGGGCTAATTATACCCCTGTTTCAGCAGAGCTATGGATGACCGAACCTGTAGAAATAAAGCTAGCCGATATTGGTGATCATGCGCTATACCTATCTGATGGTAGTCATAGCGCCAATGTTACCGCCGAATTAATTTGGGCAGGTACTGGCACAAAAGAAGATTTGGAAGGGCTAGATGTTAAAGGAAAAATCGTCCTAGTTAGTGGTTATCCTGGCAATGCAGTGCGCAATGCCGTTTGGGAAAAAGGGGCACTAGGTGTAGTTTGTTATGGCACTTCTGAAGGAAAGAGTCCTATGGACTTCCCTGATCAATTGGCATGGACCAGAATTCAAAGAACACCTCCCGAAGGAAAGCCAGGTACATTTGCATTTAATTTACCACCAAGGAAAGGCGAACAACTAAAGAATGTTTTGCAAACTCAAGCCATGCAAGACATATTTGCTACCGGTAAAAAAACTATGGGTGGTAAAGTGGTAGTTAAAGCTAAAGTAGAAACCAAAATTGGCGAGGCTCCTGGTCGTACCGGTTTTGTTGAGGGTTGGATTAAAGGATCAAAATACCATGATCAACAAATAGTGATCACGGCACATTTACAAGAGGAGCAAGGCTCAGCTAATGATGATGGTAGCGGCTGCGGTAATCTTTTAGAAATTGCACGAACACTCAATAAACTTATCGATGAAGGTAAAATAGAGCGTCCACTTAGAGATATTCGTTTTTGGTGGACGGATGAGATCTATTCTGAATATCGTTATTTTAGAGATTACCCCGAAGAACCATCTAAGATGTTGGCCAATTTACATCAAGATATGGTGGGAGCCAAACAGTCTATTGGCAGTAGAATTCAACATTTGATTTACGCCCCACACTCCATTACATCTTATTTGGATGCCATTTTTGAAAGCGTGGGACAATTTGTAGTGGAAACTAACAACCCATATATTACAGCCGGAAGAATGGGCGGCTTACCTCGTCCGCATTCAAGACCAATTTATGCAACACGAGGCACACACGAGAGTTTTGGGGCACGCTTTGTACCTTTTTTTAATGCCTCAGACAACCTAAATTTCGTGGAAGGTGCAATTGGTGTTCCGGCCATTGGTTTGATTAATTGGGACGACTATTACATTCATTCTTCAGATGACGATCTGTAGCAAATAGATGCTACCCAACTAGAAAGAAATGCATTTATTATTGCAGGTATGGCACTTTATTTAGGTAAGGCTGAAAGTGATCAAACCAATTTGTTATTTTCTGAAACCTATATTCAAGGTAACAAACGTCTTGCATTAGATCTGGAAGCCGCTTTACACGAATTAGAGTCTAAGGAGGATCAGCAGATGGCATTCAAAAATGCAAGAATCGTAATTGAACAAGGAATTCTAAGAGAACATCGGGCGTTAACGTCGGTTCTAGATGTTGTTGGAATGACCGATGAAACCATGGAGCAACTTTCACTGTATGCTGAAAAGATCAACACTAAAAAGAAATTACTCGATCTCGAAGTCGATGATTATTTTAAATTGAAAAACGCAACAAGCAATACACCCAAAATTGTTTTGACAGAACAAGAGAAAGAGGCTGTTGGAAAAGTACCAGTAAATCATGAAAATCTAGATACTTATTTTGATAAACGCATGCGTCCTCGCGGTACAACCATACATTCAACCATGCGTATGGAAGTTTTTAATTTTGTAGATGGTAAACGTAGTTATTATGATATTTATAAGGCCGTATTGGCTGAGTCCTTACATGCAGGACGCTGGTATTATGGAACCGTAACCTTAGACGATGTAATAATGATTTTAGACGCAAATGTAGAATCAGGTAGTTTGAAATTAGTAGATTAAAGTACCGCAATCATACTAATTTCAACGTTTACATCTTTTGGTAAGCGTGCTACTTGAACGGTTTCACGTGCTGGTGCATTCGCCTCATCGAAGTAACTGCCGTAAACTTCATTAATTTGACTAAAATTGTTCATATCACTTATGAATATGGATGTCTTAACTACATTTTCAAAAGTCATGTTGGCGGCCTCTAAAACGGCCTTCATATTGGTCATTACCTGTTTTGTTTCAGTTTTAATATCATCCAGAACCAACGCATCGGTTTCGGGGTTAAAAGCAATTTGCCCTGAAGTGAATAACATGTTTCCATGCATTACGGCCTGTGAATAAGGTCCAATAGGCGCTGGAGCATCAGGAGTTGAAATAATAGTTTTCATATCTGTTGATTTTATAGTTGACGATCTTGCTGACGCCGCTGGTCATACTTGAGGTCTTTTAATAAACTTGATTTTATACCGATAAAGAAATTCCAGGATTTGTATTGATCAAAGGGAACCCACGAAAAATTCATACGCCAACTCAAGAGATCACGCTCAAAGCGCAGTTGGGTAAAGGTAAATCCTTTGTTCTTAAAATCATATCCAGAAGAAGCCCCAATACTCCATCGTGGCGAAAGTTGAATATCACCAGAAAACATTAACGAATGGGAGGAAATGTCATTTTCACGACGCGCATTACTGTAATTAATAGCATATGCTAATCTCAAACTCCATGGCATAGCATAAGTATAGAGATCAGAAGGTGTTTGTTCCTCTTCTTCCACAGCATCCGATCCCAAACGTTGATTGGCAAAATCTTGAGGCACACCAAACAAATCATCAGCACGTCCACCACTTCTAATAGATTCTTGTACGGCACTCTGACTTTCTTGGGTGTCTATTTTACCAAAAGTGGTATTGGATAATGAATAACTCATTGCCAAATTAGCACTGGTAAGTCTAAATAAACTACCGCCATTATCTATATTAAATGTGCCTATTTTGTTATTATTATTATCCAATGCATAAGGATCTAGTGTAGCACCAAAATTCACGCTCATTTGACCATCAAAAAAGGCGGTTCCACCAGTCACACGAACCGGACTCCAATTCAATGAATCGGCAGCTATATTGTAATTCGTTGTAAAATTGAGATTATTAAAAATGATCTTCTTTTTTGGTTCTACCACAGTTGAATCACGGTCTCGAACCTTGGCCTCAATTGTATTACTTAAAGAAATTCCAACGGAATTGGAAAAGGTATTAGACGGTGATCCAAAAATGGAATTTTCAAATCGCGTATACTCCACTTCCTCTTGGGTCATACCATCGGCACTAACAATGGTATACGTATCATAATACTGATCAAAAGAGGGCATGATAGAATAACTAATAGAAGGCCGTATGATATGTCTAATGGCTTGGACCTTACTGTCCTGACCAAAATCGTACATGCCGTATAATGTGGTTCCTAAACTTGCACCAAAATTGTAGGTTCTAAAGGCATCAAACCCCTTGTTGGTTGTTGTGACTACTTCTTCAAGATCTTCATCATAATCTCTTTCAATGGTTTCAAATGTCCATACTTCTTGATAATTGGTACTGGCACTTAAACTTAGATATTTGAATAATTTAAAGTTAGTGGTCAATGGTATATTATGTTGAAAACCAGCTTTGGCATCGTCAAACATTTCTTTTTTAAAGAATAGTGAATCGGTGGTCGTAATTCTATTTTCACCACGTACGCTGTATTGCAAGTTTATATTTTGAATGATACCTTTTTTACTGCCAATTTTAGGAGCAAATGGAAAAACACGATCTACGTTAACCTGCAAGGTTGGTAAGGTCATATTAATGACCTCAGTATTGGTGTTTTGAGAATGCGTGGCTGTAATGCTCATGTTGACTTGTGGTACACTGTTAAAGGTTTTTGAATATGATATACTTGAAGCAAGCGTATTATTTTGAGAATTTGAGAGGTTGGATTGGTTAATGGATTGTTGATAATAGGTACTACTACCCAAATTTACAGAGGCTGAAAAACGTGAATTCGGACTGGCCTTTCCATCTTGACTATGGGTCCACCTGATATTGTATATGGTGCTCTTGGCAAAATCAGGGAAACCACGTTCACTATTGATCAAATTCTCATAACGAAAACTCATATTGCCGCTAAATTTATAACGCACGGCATAATTGGATTCTAGTCGCAAACCATAGCTACCATTAGTATAATAATCACCAAGCACAGCCAGATCAACATAATCACTAATGGCGAAATAATAACCACCATTTTGTAAAAAATACCCTCTGTCATTACCTGTATCTTCACCAAATGAAGGGATAATGATTCCCGATGTTTGTTTGTTGGTCAATGGGAAAAAGGCAAACGGCAAACCAATAGGTGTAGGGACATCATAAATGTACATATTGGTTAATCCGGTTACAACCTTCTTACCCGGAACAATTTTAGCCTTACGCATTAGAAAATAGTATTCTGGATCGTCTGGATCTTTCGATGTAGTATATCGGCCTTGTCTGATAAAGTAAACCGAGTCATTTTCTTTCTTTGTAAGATCGGCAACAATAGTTCCACCGCTTTGTTCTGTTTTGCTATTCCATACCAAAGCTCTTCGAGTATCAAAGTTAAATCGAATGGAATCAGGCTCAATGACATCGGCACCTTGTTTAAATATTGGAGCCTGACTAAAATTACCTAGTGAATCTTTTAATCGACCAGCATACACCTCATTTTTGGCATAATCAATAACAATAACTCCGGAGTTAATCTGCATGTCCTGATAGATCACTTCGGCTTCATTATAAAGATAGATCTTTTCCTCTTTTTGATTGATCGATGTATAGTCTCTGGCCTTGTACCTTATAATGCCATCTAGAAGTCCTTTTTTTTGAGGAATACTATCCAAATTAACGGTATCCTGTACCACTTCATTAGGTTGTTTTATTCCTGTGGTATCGATGGACGAAGTGATGGTATCGCGAAGGGCATTGGCTTTAATCTCAGGCTTACTTTTAGGCACATCTTGAGCGAAGCAAAACGTGTTCATAAACACTGTAAAACTTAAAGCAAAAAGAATTTGAAAGATGTTTGCTCGCAATGCTTTTAGATGTATTTTTGTAAAAGTATGGCTCGGTTTTTGAATTGCCAAAACTACAGAATTTTTTTTTGAGACTTTTTTGTTTTAATTAATTTTTAAATATAAAATAAACCGATTATTTAAGCCGTTTTAATTGCTATGCAAACGAAAGCAAAATCCCTTTTAGTATCATTTATAATACTATTAACATTTACCTCATTTACAGGTAGTTCGTCCAAAAAAGAAAGGCTTAAAACGTTTGTGGTGATGATTGATCCAGGACATGGTGGACGCGATACAGGAACTCCGGGAACAGGGCGATATAAAACTACTGAAAAGGATATTGCTTTAGATGTATCTTTGGCATTAGGTAAAATGATCAAATCAAATCTGTCCCATGTCAAAGTGGTTTATACTAGAACAAATGATATTTTTCCAACCCTAAAAAGTAGACCTATTGCTGCCAATAAAGAGGAAGCAGACCTTTTTATTTCAATCCATTGTAATGCGCAACCAGGAAAAAAAGGAACTGCTTACGGGTCAGAGACCTATGTGCTTGGTTTGCATAAAGAGGCTAGTAATTTGGAAGTGGCCAAACGAGAGAATTCAGTTATATTTCTTGAAGACAATTACGAGGAGACCTATCAAGGTTTTGATCCTAATTCCCCAGAATCGCTTATTGGTTTGATGCTTATGCAAGAGGATTATCTGGACCAAAGTATCGAATTAGCGCGCTATATCGAAGACGAATTTCAAATAACAGCCAAGCGCAATAGTAGAGGAGTGAAACAAGCAGGATTTTGGGTGCTTTCTCAAACATACATGCCAAGTGTACTTGTTGAACTTGGGTTCCTTACGCATAAAAAAGAAGAGGATTTCTTAAATTCTAAAAGAGGCAAGAAATTAATGACCGAATCATTATTCAATGCCGTCAAAAAGTACATACAAATTCATGACATACAGAATAATGACGGAATTGCAGTGTCTAATGAAACAGAAACGAATTCGTTATATGAAGGTGTTACTTTTAAGGTGCAAATTGCTGCTAGTTCAAGGGATCTGGAAACAAAACCTTATAACTTCAAAGGGTTGAATGCGATTAGCAAAGAAAAAATTAGAGGCGTTTTTAAGTATTATTACGGTGCCACATCCGACTATTCTGAAATATTGAGAATGCGAGCTGAAGCCGTTCAAAAAGGATATGATTCTAGCTTTGTAGTCGCATTTAAAAATGGTGAACTTATTGCTTTGGATAAGCTTTTAAAAACAAGTTCCAATTAAACCACTTGGTTTTAAATTAATTGCTAATTTTGCCGGTAATCAAACACAATCAATTTGACAGTTTCTAGAGAGATAAAAACAGCGGTACTGGTATTACTCGGAATACTTCTTATAATATTCACATTTAATTATTTAAAAGGTCAGAATCTACTCGATTCGTCACGAAAGTTTTATGTGGTCTATGATAATATTGAAGGATTAACCTTATCGTCACCAGTAACTATCAATGGCTTCATAGTAGGTAAAATTCAGGACATTTCATTCAATGCTAAAAATGATGCTCGCTTGAAGGTTACATTGACAGTAGATAACGATTTTAAATTTTCAAAAAATAGTAAAGCCGAATTATATGAAACTGGATTAATAGGAGGTAAGGCTATTGCAATTGTTCCAGTGTTTGATGATGCAGAAGAAGCAAAAAACGGTGATGTTCTTAATGCCAGTGTTAAAAAAGGCCTATTGCAGTCTTTAGACCTTACATCACTCCAATTGAAATTGGAAGGAATGGTAGTAAGTGCAGACTCCGTATTGACTAGCGTGAATAGTGTGCTTGATGAAGGCACTAAGGCAAATCTTCGGTCGACCATTACACAGCTTAATGCAACCATAGCATCATTCAATACTACATCTCAGTCTTTAAGCGAACTCATTGAAAATAATAAAGGTAAATTGGATAGTACCTTAACCAATGTCAATACACTATCAGGTAATTTAGTGGTGATAACCGATTCATTGGCGAATGCTGGATTGTCTGGCACCATCAAAAATTTAGAGGCTACCATTGGGAACTTTAATAACGTTTTAAGTAGCATAGATAGGGGCGAAGGAACCTTGGGTAAATTGGTTAAGGATGAAGCACTTTATAATAATTTAGAGAATGCCACCAAGGAACTTGAAGAATTGCTTGAAGATATAAAACTACATCCAAAACGTTATTTTAGAATCCTGTCTAAAAAAGAAATTCCATATCAGGAAAACTAATTAGCTAATCACCAATGAACTACCTTCCAAACATACTATTTGCTCTAGCACTTATTATTGGGATTGGCTATTTCATTAAGAATATTCGAAAGCTTGTTCGAAACATCAAGCTAGGTCGTGATATTGATATTAGTGACCATAAAAAGCAACGGTGGAAAAACATGGCTTTGATCGCTCTTGGACAGCGTAAAATGGTGGTGCGTCCTGTCTCAGGAATACTACATGTCATTGTATATATTGGATTCATAGTCATCAACATAGAAGTATTAGAGATTATTATAGATGGATTAACAGGATCACATCGAATTTTTTCTGGAATTGGACCAGTATACGGTTGGTTAATAGGAGTCTTTGAGGTGTTTGCTATATTGGTGTTCATTTCGGTGATTGTATTCTGGCTTCGTCGAAATATGATCAAGCTTAAGCGGTTTTGGAATCCTGAAATGACAGCATGGCCTAAAAATGATGCCAATATCATTCTCTATTTCGAAATGGTATTGATGACACTATTTTTAATCATGAATGCCACAGATACTGTTTTTCAGGATATGAATAATGGTAATGTTGTATCACAATTTATAGCGCCATGGTTTACAAATTTTGAAGTAAATACCCTTCATATTATCGAGAGATCAGCATGGTGGCTTCATATTTTGGGGATATTGATTTTTCTTAATTATCTGTATTTCTCAAAACATCTGCATATTCTATTAGCTTTTCCAAATACCTATTATGGTAAGGTCGATGTAAAAGGTAAAATGAACAACTTAGAATCTGTCACCAATGAGGTCAAACTGATGATGGATCCCAATGCCGATCCATTTGCGGCTCCGGCTGATGATAGTGAAACTGAGGTCCCTGCCAAATTTGGTGCTAGTGACGTTCAGGATCTCAATTGGTTTCAGCTTTTGAATGCCTATACATGTACCGAATGTGGAAGATGTACAAGTGAGTGTCCAGCTAATCAAACCGGTAAGAAATTATCGCCACGAAAGATCATGATGGATACTCGTGACCGATTAGAAGAGGTTGGTAAAAACATAGACGCGAATAAAGGAGAATTTAAAGATGATGGAAAGCAACTTTTAGACGATTACATCGCACGAGAAGAGTTATGGGCATGCACTACATGTAATGCTTGTGTTGAAGCTTGCCCTGTGAGCATTGATCCATTGTCTATAATTTTGGACATGAGACGCTATTTGGTGATGGAGCAATCGGCTGCACCAACTGAATTGAATAATATGATGACCAATATAGAGAACAATGGAGCGCCATGGCCATACAATCAAATGGACAGAATGAACTGGGTTGACGAATAAAAAACTAATGATCATACATTTTAGTTCAAACTTGAACTGTAATGTTTTAAACATTGATATTAAAATTGAATTAAACCTATTAACCAAAATTGAATGAATAAAGAAGAAGTAAAAGACTTACTCAAGAAAAAACTTGAAGCAGGAGAACATGTAAGTCCAGTATTACCCGAAGGGATTAAAAATTATCTTATTGATATCGATGGTACCATTTGCGATGATATTCCTAATGAAGAACCAGAACGTATGTTGACTGCAAAAGTATATCCAGATGCCTTGGAAACATTAAACAATTGGTATGATAAGGGACATGTTATTTGTTTTTTTACCTCACGAACCGAGGAGCATAGAGAATATACTGAGATATGGTTAGAACGTCACGGATTCAAGTACCACAGTCTTTTAATGGGTAAGCCAAGAGGAGGTAATTACCATTGGATCGATAATCATCTGGTCAAAGCAACAAGATATAAAGGGAAGTTTACAGATCTTGTTGAAAAAGAAGTGACTATTCAAGTTTTTGATGACGGTCAAAATGATTAACTTCACAAAATTTTATTTTCCAGGATGATACAAGTTCCAACAATGGCAGAATTAATAGCTGAAGGCAAAACGCCTGAGGTTTTGTTCTGGGTTGGTTCGGCTGGAAGCTTTGATGACAGGGCGAAAAAAATTTCTCGTGCCTTTGTAAAAATTTTGAATTTTGCTAAAGTTGATTTTGCTGTTCTGGGTACTGAGGAAAGTTGTACTGGAGACATAGCGAAACGCGCAGGAAATGAATTTTTATTTCAAATGCAGGCTATGGCCAACATAGAAGTATTAAATGCGTACGAAGTAAAACGCATTGTTACTTGTGATCCACATTCATACAACTGTTTGAAGAATGAATATCCTGAACTAGGAGGACATTATGAAGTTTATCATCATACCCAATTTATCAAACAGCTTATAGAATCGGGTAGACTTCAATTAGATACTAATAAATTTCAAAGCCAACGTATAACCTTCCATGATCCTTGTTATTTAGGTCGAGCAAATCAAGAGTATGAGGCCCCAAGAGCTTTATTGAATGCTTTGAACGCACAGCTAGTAGAAATGAAGAGAAGTAAGTCCAGAGCCCTATGTTGTGGCGCTGGAGGTGCCCAAATGTTCAAGGAACCTGAAAAAGGAGATATGGACATCAATGTAATGCGAACAGAGGACGCCCTAAAAACAAAACCAAATATTATTGCCACCGGATGTCCGTATTGCAACACCATGATGACCGATGGCGTAAAAGCTAAAGAAAGAGAAGAAACTATTAAAGTACTTGATGTTGCTGAATTGATTGCATCTGCACAGGACCTATAATTTGAAATCAAATAAATACTAACTAGATATCAATAAAACATGAAAAACAAAAATTACTTTTTTTGTATGATTTGCTTAGTTTTAGGCTTATCATTAAATGCTCAGAGACAAAGTCAAGGACCTGAACTAATTATTACGCCATCAGAGTTTAATATAGTTCAACCAATTACATCAGATGACTTAGTACCTTTAGATCTTACTCCAAGAGAAATCAATAACCGATCTTGGGTTAATTACCCCACTAATTTTAATGCCTTACCTAAAGGAATGGACCCATTGTTGGCTGATGAAAATAATAGAGCTAATGTTCTTCCTCCATTAAATTCACCACTTGTGAATTTTGATGGTGCAATTTTAGGTGTGCACTCAGGCGCAGTTCCACCAGATCCAACGGGAGCTGTTGGACCAAATCATTATATTCATGCTTGGAATAGTGGTTTTGCTATTTTTGATAAAAGTGGTGCACTTTTACAAGCTCATGCTGCCTTAGGAACACTTTGGCCAGGTGAAAATTCTGGAGACCCAATAGTCCTTTATGACCGTTATGCAGACCGATTTGTTATAACACAGTTTGATTCTTCAGGACCTCCTTACGGTTTGTTGTTTGCAGTTTCACAAGGGCCTGATCCAGTTAATGATGGATGGTTCACCTATAGATATGACTTTCCTACATTTCAAGATTATCCACATTACAGTGTTTGGCATGACGCTTATTATATAACGACCAATTCAATTCCCAATGGAAATGATGTTTATGCAGTTAATAGAGATAAAATGATTGCAGGTGATCCAGATGCTGAAATTGTTGCATTTAATTTAGTCGGTGCTTCACCTAACCCAGCGGCAGTATTTGCACCAATGCCAATGAACTCAGTGGGCCCTAATCTTCCTGACTCTTCTTTACCTGGATATATTATGATGTTGCAGGATGATTCGTATGCAGGAGGTGTGGATCGAATTGAATTCTGGGAAGTAGATTTAGATTGGGTTACCCCTTCAAATTCAACTATTTCAGGATCGACGGATATTAATACAACGCCTTTTGACTCTTTTGTTGCACCATTTGGTACTGGTGAAGTACCACAGCCAGGGACTGCTCAAGCTGTTGATGGAATTACTGGATTAATTTCGTACACTATGAACTACTGGAATTTTGGCGGAACTAATTCAGCTACTATTAATTTTAATGTTGATGTAAGTGGTGATAATACTCGTTTAGGAATTAGATGGATGGAGTTAAGAGAAACAGCAGGAGCATGGTCTATTTTTCAAGAGGGTACATTTGCGCCTGATGATGATCTATATCGCTTTTTAGGTAATATGTGCATGGATCAGAATGGCAATATTGGACTTGCTTATTCTGTGGGAAATGCCTCAAAATTTCCATCTTTGCGTTACACTGGTAGATTTGCTAGTAGTCCACCAGGTGAAATGGTGTTTGCAGAACAGACCATAATTGATGGTATAGCATCACAGGATTTTAGCAACCGTTTTGGAGACTACTCTCATATGTCTCTAGACCCTTCAGATAATGAAACTTTTTGGTTCGCTAGTGAATATATAGGTACTGGAGGTTTATGGCGTACACGAATTTCTGCTTTCAAAGTAGCTCCAAACGGAGCAGATGACGTTGGAGTTACAGCTATTACTAGTCCTAATGATGCAACTTTATCAGATTCAGAATCAATTACTATAGAATTAATCAATTATGGATCTGACCCACAAGTGAATATTCCAGTTTGGTATCAAATCGATGGTGGTGCGATGGTAATGGATGTTGTTCCTGGGCCATTGAATTCAACTGAGACTACATCTTTTACTTTTGCAGTGCCAGCTGATCTAGGAACTCAAGGTCAAACGTATACAATAATAGCTTCTACTGATCTTTCTGGAGATATTGATACTGGAAATGATTCAATCACTAAAGAAGTCAAGAATTTGCCTCCAGATGATCTTGGAGTAGTTGAGATAATAAGTCCTATAACAAACGTAGGTCTCGGTGCTACTGAAACAATAAGTGTTACAGTTGAAAATTTTGGTGGAGAATCACAATCTAATTTTGATGTGACCTATTCAATTGATAATGTTGCACCGGTCACTGAACAAATTGCGGGACCATTAGATCCTGGTCAGAGAGTGACTTTTGGCTTTAGCGCAACTGGAGATTTCTCATCAATAGGCACAGTATATGGTCTAAATGCAACTACTTCATTGCCAGGTGATTTTGACGAAACTAATGATTCGACTTCATCTACCGTATATAATGCCGGTTGTATTCCAGGAGGAACAAATGGTTCAAGTACTTGCCAAGTGGATGGTATTAAAAGATTTGTTCTCGGAACAATTGACGTTGGTGATGGTTCTAATGGTTGTAGTAGTACTGGGCAGACAGTAAATTATGCAGATCGAACAGATCTCTCAACAGATTTAGACCGTTCGGAAGGGAATAATACGCATTTATTACAGTCACAGCATAATTATACAGCTGCTGGTGGAACCCTAGAACTTTTGTCTGTATGGATAGACTTCAATGATAATGGGGTGTTTGAAGAATTAGAACAATTAATTATTGCTGAAAATTATACAGTTGCAGAAGCCTTGAGTGATTTTGACCTGATTATTCCAACTGACGCTCCTTTGGGATCGCATATTTTAAGAGCACGAAGCATTGATCCTGGAACAGCACCAGGTGACCCAAATGATCCTTGTGCTGATGTTGCTTGGGGAGAAACTCAAGATTATACTGTTAATATTGTGGATACCTCCCTGAGTATAGATGATTATGCCTTAAAAGATGCTGATTTTCAAATATATGATCGTGGAGATAACAACTTTGAAGTGATCCTTAAACCAACTGGATTCACTGATGAATTAGTGATTACGATGCATAATGTTTTGGGTCAGAAACTAGTAAGAAACAGAGTATATTATGAAAACGGACAATACAGATACATGTTACAACTCAACGGATTAGCTGCCGGAGTTTATTTGGTGAGATTAGGGACAAATCAATTTGGCCGTGTAAAACGGATTATTGTTAAATAATTCAGTTTAAATTAACGAATAAAATCCTCTAGTTAAGCTAGGGGATTTTTTTATGATTATTTTTGTCAAATGTTAACATCATTCGAAGCACTACCCGATACTTCAAGAATTTGGATCTATCAATGTAATAGATCGTTCACCGAAGATGAGATCAAAGAGATCTCTAATAAACTAGATTTGTTTATAGAACAATGGACAGCTCATGGTAATGATCTGCAAGCCGGTTATAAAGTTGTTTACAAACGCTTTATTGTAATGGCACTAAACGAGGATCTCAACAATGCAACGGGTTGTTCAATAGACGCATCAGTACATTTTATACAGCAGCTGGAAAAGGATTACAATGTGGATCTTATGGATAAAATGAATGTTTCCTATAAACAGGGTGAATTCATCGCGTATAAGCCATTATTGGAATTTAAAAAAATGGCAAAAGACAGAGCCATCTCTAAAAATACTATTGTGTTTAATAACCTGGTAGCTACAAAAGGGGAATTCTTAGAACATTGGGAAGTTCAAGCCAAAGACAGTTGGCATTCCAGATTTATCAATTAGTTTATTTAGACAAGAACTGTTAATTAAGCGGTTTATAAATCTATCTTAAAGTATTTTTTCTTCATTTTAAATATACTATTTTGGCATAGTTTTTATTGTATGTAAAAATGCAAACCCAAATTATGTTACGAAAGCTATTAGTAGTTAGTTTATTTTTCTTTTCGATTTCTTTATTTTCTCAAGTAACAAATCCTTTATTGGCAGATGATCTTGAAGCTCAACAAAAGTGGGTGGATAGTATTTATAATGCCCTTACTCTCGAGGAAAAAATCGGCCAGCTTTATATGGTTATGGTGTTTTCAAATCAAGATGATAAAACACACGCTTCAATTATTGATCATATTAAAAATGACAAGATTGGTGGTGTTATTTTTTCTAAGGGTGGACCAGTACGTCAGGCTAATATCACTAATGAATACCAAGCTGCATCCAAAGTTCCTCTACTGGTGAGCATGGATGCCGAATGGGGATTGGGAATGCGATTAGATTCTACTTATTCCTTTCCTTGGAATATGACACTGGGTGCTGTTAAAAATAATGAACTTATTGAACAAACTGGTAGACATATTGGTGAGCATTGTAAACGACTTGGAGTTCATATTAATTTTGCTCCTGTAGTCGATATCAATACAAATCCTAACAATCCAATAATTGGAAATAGATCATTTGGTGAAGATCGGGATAATGTTACCGCCAAATCATTGGCATTTATGAGAGGTATGCAAGATGTAGGTGTTCTTGCCACAGCTAAGCACTTTCCTGGTCATGGTGATACTGAAGCCGATTCACATAAAACATTACCAACAATTAGTTTTGATGAACGCCGTATTGATTCCGTTGAATTGCATCCTTACAAGAGATTAATTAAAAATGGTCTTTCCAGCGTAATGGTGGCACACTTGAATATCCCTAGTCTGGAGACCAAGTCAGGTTTTCCTTCCACATTGTCAAAAAATATCGTGACGTCTATCCTGAAAGAACGATTAGCATTTGAAGGATTGATCTTTACAGATGCCTTAAATATGAAAGGGGCTTCAAATTTTAGCGATTCGGCGGATGTAGATTTAGCAGCTTTCCAAGCAGGCAACGATATGCTGCTCATTTCCGAAGATGTACCTGCAGGGATTCAAAAAATAACCGAAGCCTATAATAATGGTGATGTAACTGAAGAACGTTTGGCGCACTCGGTTAAAAAAGTACTTATGGCCAAGTACAAGGTCGGACTTCATGATTACAAACCAATTGGGACATATAATCTAGTAAATGACCTCAATAGAATTGAAGATGATGTCTTAAACGAACAGTTGTTTGAAAATGCCATTACAGTTGTTAAGAACAAAGAGAAGCTTGTTCCTGTGCAACGTCTGGAGAACAAAAAAATAGCTTATGTTAAATTAGGTGATGATAATGGCAAAACCTTTTACGATGAACTAAAGAAATATGGTGAGGTACATGAGATTAAAGCGGATAAATTAAGCGATCTCATCACTAAACTTAATAATTATAATACGGTTATCGTTGGTTTTCATAAATCAAATGCCAATCCATGGAAAGGGCATAAATTCAAAGACCAAGAATTGGTATGGCTCTATGAGATTGCCAGAACCAATAAGGTGATCTTAACGGTATTTACAAAACCATATGCGTTGTTGGATATAAGGTCTGTGAACAATATCGAATCTGTCGTTGTAGGCTATCAAAATAGTGAGGTGGCTCAACAAAAAGCCGCTCAGCTTATATTTGGAGCCATTCCAGCTAAAGGTGTACTTCCAGTTTCTTCTAATGAAGAGATTAAAGTGGGCATGTCATTAGAGCTTAACCCTCTTAGTCGGTTGAGTTATGGTTTACCGGAAAGCGTAGGAATGAATAGTGATCGATTGTCGCGAATAGATTCTGTGGCACAATGGGCAGTTGATTCGATGATGACACCTGGCATTCAATTATTGGTAGCCAGAAAAGGAAAGGTGATCTATAACAAGAATTTTGGTAAGCACACTTATGAAGGAAATAATGCAATTGATTTTGATGATATTTATGACGTGGCGTCATTAACCAAAATTTTAGCGACTGTACCACTATTAATGGAGTTAGTGGAGCAGGGCGTCGTCACGCTAGATACAGAATTAGGTGATATTCTCCCTGAATATAAGGATACCAATAAAGAAGAAATAAACTTAAAGGAAATGCTTTCGCATTATGCCAGACTTAAGCCATGGATTCCATTTTATGTGGAGACCCTTGATTCAATTACCAAGAAACCGAGCAATGAATTGTATAGCATTTCGCGAACAGGGCAGTATAATGTAGAAGTCGCAAAAAACCTGTATTTGCGTTCAGATTATCAAGATTCCATTCAAGAAATAATTAAAGAGAGTGAAATGTTAAGACGCTTGCGTTATCGCTACAGCGATCTACCCTATTATATTTTAAAGAAATTTATTGAAGAACATTACGACCAATCTCTGGATGTGCTGGTTCAGCAACATTTTTACAGATCCTTGGGAGCCAACTATACAACATATAACCCTAGAAGAGTGTTTAGCGATGATAAAATTGTGCCTACTGAAGTAGACGATTATTTCAGATATCAGGAAATTCATGGCTATGTACACGATATGGGTGCCGCTATGCAGAATGGAGTTGGTGGTCATGCAGGTATTTTTAGCAATGCCAATGATGTCGCCAAGATCATGCAACTGTTTTTGCAAAAAGGATATTATGGAGGCAAACGTTATTTTAAAACAAGCACTATTGATGCATTCAACAAATGCCATTATTGTCACCGTGACAACCGCAGAGGAGTCGGGTTTGACAAACCACAACTAGGTGACAGTGGACCAACTTGTGGATGCTTATCTTATACCAGTTTCGGACATTCAGGATTTACAGGTACTTATGCATGGGCCGATCCAGAAGAGGAGATTGTATATGTGTTTTTAGCCAATAGGACCTACCCTGTTGCAGGTAAAAATAAACTACTAAGAGAAAATATTAGAACCGAGATTCAACGTTTGATCTACGAATCAATTGACCAATAATTATGACAATAGGAATAGTATGTTATCCAACATTTGGAGGGAGTGGAGTAGTAGCCACTGAATTGGGATTAGAACTGTCCAAGAAAGGATATGATGTACATTTTATTACGTACAAACAACCTGTAAGATTAGAATTATTACATCCAAATGTTCACTTTCATGAAGTAAACGTTCCTGATTATCCACTATTTCATTACCAACCTTATGAATTGGCATTATCGAGTAAGTTGGTCGATATGGTAAAACTCCATAAAATTGAAGTACTACATGTACACTATGCAATACCACATGCATACGCAGCTTATATGGCTAAAATGATGTTAAAAGAAGAGGGTATTGAACTTCCAATAGTGACAACATTGCACGGAACAGATATTACTTTGGTGGGTAGTCATCCGTTTTATAAACCAGCAGTGACTTTTAGTATTAACAATTCAGATGCTGTGACTTCGGTATCACAAAGCTTAAAGGAAGATACATTGAGATTGTTCAATATCGAGAAAGAGATTTATGTCATTCCTAACTTTGTAGATGTTGCAAAGCATGATTTTCATTTCACGGACTGTCAGCGTGAAATGATGGCTAAAGATACTGAACGCATTATAACACACATAAGTAACTTCAGACCTGTAAAACGTATAAAGGATGTGGTTGATATCTTTTATAATATTCAAAAAGAAATTCCTGCAAAACTTATGATGGTGGGTGAGGGTCCTGAAAAAGTAAAAGCCGAGATGTGGTGCGCTAAGCTTGGCATAGAAGATAAAGTGGTGTTTTTTGGAAATAGTAATGAGATCGATCGAATATTATGTTTCAGTGATCTCTTTTTGTTGACCTCTGAATCTGAGAGTTTTGGACTAGCGGCTCTTGAGGCTATGGTTTCAGGTGTTCCTGTTATTTCAACTAATGCGGGCGGCATTCCTGAGGTCAATAAGCACGGTGTCTCTGGATTTTTAAGCGCGATTGGAGATGTGGATGACATGACCAATAACGCCCTTAATATTTTAGAGAATACTACAGTTTTAGAAACTTTCAAAAAGAATGCAAAGGAAGCAGCCTTGGAATTTGATATTCATAAAATAGTACCACTGTATGAATCTGTTTATGATAAAGTCCTAAATAAGAAGTCCGTATCATAATGCGGTATCTGCTCATTTGTTTAATGGTTGGCCTTACATGTAATTCATGTAAAAAAGAATCAGACTCTTTAATTGAATATGATGTTCTAGTACAGGAATTTACTGGAGGGATTGCAACTAAAGAATTTCGTGTTATCGATAAATTTGAAGACTTGAATGACCTTTACAGTACCATCAATGCATCTCGAGAACCTGGCTTTGAAATACCTGAAATTGATTTTACAACACAAAGTGTACTTTGTTTATTCATGGGCGAATACACCTCTGGTGGCTACGCTATAAGTATTGATCATATAAAGAAAAGCCAAGACGCTGTGATCGTGTATTATGTAGAAACCAAACCAATACCAGATGACATGGTGACCATGTCTATTACACAGCCCTTTTGCATAGTTAAGATCAATAGTGCAAATAAACCCATAAAATTTGAACCGATAGATTGATTTTTGAATTCAAGATTTACTACCTTACAAACAATAAATCTTGAATACAATGAAGAGAAAAGACTTCTTAAATCTATCAGCAAGATCTGCCATATTCTTCGGATTATCACCAGCTGTCTTGGCGTGTAAAGATGGTAATTCTGCTGCAATTGAAACCGATGAGGCTGCTTCCTTATTAGCACAATCCAAGGCGAATGGAACTGCAGTAGGAATGACATCACCAGCTATATCAAAAGTTAGAGTCGGTATGATAGGAATGGGGAATCGCGGAAGTGTTCTCATTCAAATGTTTGAATATCTAATTAAAAACAACCATGCCCAGATTGTAGCCTTGTCCGATCTAAAAGAAGATAAACTCAATAGGAATATCGACTATCTAAAAACCATTCAATCTACAGAAGCTGATCTCTATTATGGAAGCGAGTCAAAATGGAAAGAACTAGCAGAACGTGATGATATTGATTTGTTGATCATTGCAACACCTTGGAAATATCATGCCGAAATGTGTATTTATGGTATGGAAAATGGCAAGCATGTAGCCTGTGAACAACCCATGGCTTATACCTTAGAAGATTGTTGGAAACTTATTGAAGTCGCCGAGCGTACCAAAAAACATTGTATGTACATGGAGAATTGTTGCTTTAATGGAGAAGAGCTTTGGGTACTTAACATGATCAACGAAGGTGTGTTTGGCGATGTGAATCACGCTGAAGGTGCATATATTCACGATTTGCGCAAGCATATGATGGATGAAACATATTATGAAGATCAGTGGCGCATAAAGCACCATCAAACTAAAAACGGCAATTTTTATACAGGTCATGGATTAGGCCCTGTTAGTTTTTACATGGACATTGGACGAGGTGATAACTATGATCATTTGGTTAGCATGAGTTCTAAGGAACAAAGTCTGAGTATGGCTGCTAAGAAAGAAAATTTTTGGGCTCAGGAATTTGCATGTGGTGATATGAATACTACCTTGATGAAAACTAAAAATGGTAGAACAGTCATGTTACAATTCGATACGCATACGGGTAGGCCTTATTCTAGATTAAATACAGTTACTGGTACTAAAGCAGTACATCAAGGCTATCCTTCTAGACTTTATGTTGGTCATGAAGAATTACAATGGGGTCACCCGCTGGTTGAGCGATGAAGAGTATAAAGAATATCGAGAACGATATGACCATCCATTATGGAAAAAATTAAGGGAACAGATCGATGCCAATGCCGTTGGACATGGCGGTATGGATTTTGTCATGATCTACCGTTTAATTCGCTGTTTAAATGAAGGATTGGCACTGGACATAAATCTTTATGACGGTGTGCTGTGGAGTGCGGTTACACCACTCACTGAACTTTCTGTAGCCAATAATAGTGCACCAACACCTGTACCAGACTTTACTGGAGGGACTTGGGAAAAAGCACGTAAAAATGAAGTACTTCGAAATATTCTTTAATCATGCATGACGATCATATAATAATAAAGGGATTTAAGCATAATCGTTATCATTTTGAAGCACTATCTATAGAGGAATCCATTTCAAGAAGTTCGAGTTATTTTGAATGGTTGGATTCAAGACGTTCTGTTCGTCATTATGCTAGTAGGGATATACCTAAAAAGGTCATTGAAAATATTATTAAAACAGCTTCAACCGCGCCTTCAGGAGCTCATAAACAACCTTGGACCTTTTGTGCCGTTTCTAATCCAGAGCTCAAACATAAAATTAGATTGGCCGCAGAGGCTGAAGAACGCGAATTCTATAGTAGTAGAATAAGTGAACGTTGGCGTAAAGATCTTGATCCATTAGGAACCGATGAACACAAACCATTTATAGAAGATGCACCATGG
This sequence comes from uncultured Flavobacteriaceae bacterium, assembly GCA_964479055.1. Taxonomy (GTDB): domain Bacteria; phylum Bacteroidota; class Bacteroidia; order Flavobacteriales; family Flavobacteriaceae; genus CAYZKX01. The sequence goes on along the minus strand of CAYZKX010000010.1, from coordinate 2,075 downwards.
ATAATAGTTGTTTTTAAGCGTGTTTATGAACAAACTGAAGGTGAAAAGTATAACAATTACTATGTTAATGAGTCTATTGGGATAGCAAGTGGCATTTTGATTACTGCCATTCATAATGCAGGATTGGTGACTTTGACACACACCCCTAGTCCAATGAATTTTTTAACCAAATTACTTAATAGACCAGCTAACGAAAGAGCTTATCTTTTACTTCCAATAGGCTATCCTAACGAACCTTCATACGTTCCTGATCTCAAGCGCAAATCACTTAAGGAAGTTGCCATTTTTTATGAATAATACTAGTTACAAATGAGAATTACTTTTATACTATTGGCTTTTATTTATGTAGGTTGCCAAAACGAGCAAAAACAGGAACTACCTGATCCTTATGAGGCTGGTTGGGAAGGAGAGAGGGTTTGTGAAATTCTTGAGGATAATGACGAGTTACGTGTTTTAAGATGTAGTTTTCCTCCAGGGGTGGGTCATGAAAAACATACGCATCAACCACATTTTGGTTATACCATAGTAGGAGGGAAATTCAAAATTGAAGATCAAGATGGAACCCGAGAAGTTGATATTCCCGATAATTATTCCTGGTCTAATGATTCTCTAAATACCCATCAAGTGCAGAATATAGGTAATACTACTGCAGTGTTTTTGATTGTAGAATATAAATAAATAACTAGTCTTTTTTAGGCTCATATGGATCAGGAGTACCAGCTTTAATAGGTGGATTCTGTTTTAGTGAAATAATATGTTCTTCTAATTGACCTAAGGCTGCCTTTGGAACCCATGTATGTGGGAACAGCACATTATTCCGTTCTTGTGGATCATCTAGTAAATTATAAACTCTAGGCATGGTATAAGTATGTTTTATGGTATTCCAGGCCTCTTGCTCTTCAAAGTGAAGCTTCCAGTTTTTCCATTTAACGCCAAAAATATCATTGCCCATATAGACAATAAAACCCTCACGACCTGACTCATCTGTTTTACCTAAAAAGAAATCGCTCATATTAATACCATCTATAATTCGATCTTTTGGAACCTCGCCTTTAGTAATGTTTGCCAAAGTTGGAAAAAGATCTATAGCATGTACAATTTCATCGCTTGTAGCGTTGGTGGCTATCTTATTCGGCCATTTTATGACGAAAGGAACCCTTAACGCACCTTCAAAACCCGTAAATAGTGTTCCACGCCAAGGACCTGCGGAACCTTGAACTGCAGTTTCAACGGTTATACTGGTACTATTGTAATTGCTAGCCTCAGGGCCATTGTCTGCTGTGAAAATGAAAATTGTATTATCACTAATTCCTAATTCATCAATTTTATCTTGGAGCTCACCAAGATAACTATCAATTTGTAGTAATAGATCGGCCCATGGACCATTTCCCGATTTACCTTTAAAATCAGGATGTGGCATTGTAGGGAAATGTGTGGCCGTATAAGGTAAATAGATAAAAAATGGTTTGTTGTTTTTGGCATTACTTTCCATAAAAGCTAGTGCCTTATCTGTTAAATCCCTATCAATTATAGGACGATAATCTAATCTGTAGGGCCTGACTTTAGTTGGGATTTCACCTTTTCTAGATTGTAAGACATAGGTTTCACTTACACCACTATCAGAGAACCCATTTAGTGATGAATACACAGATTCATCTGTTGAGTTTGGAACTCCGTACCATTCGTCAAAACCTTGATCGGTTGGAAATCGTCCAGGTGTTCGGCCTAAATGCCATTTACCATACATTCCTGTAGCGTATCCGTTATTTGAAAACATCTCGGCCATGGTGATCTCCCATTGTACCAATCCATAAACGCCTTCGCCTAATGGAACTGTACCATTACCACTACGTATAGCATAGCGACCTGTCATTAGAGCCGATCTAGAAGGTGTGCATTGCACTTCAACATTGAAATTTGTAAGTCGTAATCCTTCACTAGCTAGTTGGTTCATTCTTGGCGTAGGTGCCCCACGAATAATTCCACCACCATTAAACCCAGGTTCTCCCCATCCAAAATTATCAAGGAAAATGATTACAACGTTGGGTTTTTCTTGTGAGATCAAAATAGTTGGT
>CAYZKX010000009.1:0-24348 GCA_964479055.1 uncultured Flavobacteriaceae bacterium | reverse complement strand
GTGTTTAGCATCACGATTGCCAACAATCTCTTCAAACTGAATTTGGTTAAACTCCACACTCTTCGCTGCACCAGCATATACGTTGTTCCAACCATCAACCGCAAAATCGGAATTTTCGAGCTTGTATGTTCTATCGGTTATCGTCTCAGTATACTCCAAGGCATTTTTGCGCAATTGAATTTCATCAATTAGGGCCTCAAAATAAACGACAGTAAAATTAACAACGTCTTTATCACTTAATACAATATTAGGGTGATTCAAGTATTTGTCATAATAATACAAGGCACATGAAAAACCTTTTAGAGGTGACATAATTGAAACCTCAGGAATACCTGCAAATTTATTCTTCATGACACTTAGATCATCAGAGGCAAAAGGCTTTAGGTCATGAAGGATTTTATAGGCTGTCGCAAATAACATATAGGCCGTTGCGGTGTGCATTTTACTTTCGTATTCACGTTTACCAGCTGTATCCAATACCGATTTACGTTCACTCAAACTGGATAAACCTGAAGAATCGTAGTAATTGTCTTTAATCCATATCCCAAGTGCGATGGCCTCTTGTACCACGTACAACGTCTGATTCAATAAAACTGGAATCGCAATTGATTCGGGTAATAGTCGCTTTTTAAGAGATAATATAGTTTTAGAGACCGATACTACATCCGATCCAACGTTACCTCCCTTAGCACGAGACAAATACAATAAGATGGATTCGTCCTTATCATTGTTCTCCTTGTTCTTTGCCCTTTGTCCTTGTTCCCATTGGACACTTTTTATGTATGAGGTTGCTTCTTCCCGAAGAAGATCCAATTCATTTTGTTTTATAGGAAAAGTTGAGTTATGCTCCATTCTTATTTACTAAAATTACTTATTCAATATTGATTTAAGGCTACTCAATTCAAATGGTGGTTTTGCAAGTGTATTCATGATTTCAGGGGTTTTATTGTAAAGCATCTGTATGATGCGGTGAGGAGCAAACACATATTTTTGACGGATCATCTCACTCCATTTTTGAAGCGTTTGCTTGCTAAAAAAACCGCCTTCAGTGAATTCACTTCCCGAAAACACTTCATCGATCTTCATAGAGAACGCAAATGATTCAGGTGCTATTTCCTTTTTACCTATTCCATCAAGAATTGCATGTGTAATCTCGTTCTCATCTTTGGCAAAGATGTTATGTAAGGGCCCTAAATCAATGCGTTTAATATGTTTTGGAAAAACATCAGGCAATTTCCTGTCAATAGCATAAGCCATTGCGTCTAGCGCCAATTCCCTATCTGCAGCATTTTTTAATGCAGAATACAATTTATCTCTCGATTTGAGCGGATCTTTACCATCGTAATCAAAGTACATAAAACAAATGAAAGGTCGATTATGGCTAACATCGTAAAAACTCCAACTTGTCATATAATCGGCACTCACTACATCGGGAGCGTCAATTATTTTGCCTTGTACAAACCTATTAAAGATGAATTTCTGTTCAACCGAAGTATAATACACAATAGAAGCCGCTTCAAAAAGTTTACGTCGTTTTATAGGTTGCTTTTGTCGAAGTAAAGTGTCTAAAAACTCCTTTTTTAGTGTATCAACGTCCTTTAGCTTATAATTGTATTCATTGCTCAATGCCAGATCATTATACAGATAACGAAATTCAAGATAATTGGGAAATCCAGAATCTGTAAGATCGATCTTCATGTTATCCTCCTCATCATACATGTATTTGACGCGCATGGCCTCAATAGAATACAAAAAAAGATCACAGTATTGTTTAAAAAAAACAACCTCCTGTTCATTACACAAGCCTTGATGTTGAACACTAACTATAAGTTCTTTAAGCGTGAAGTCTACCATTTTATGATAGAACACATATTGCTCTTTAGAATCTAATTGTGCTGAATCAAGTGGTGTAACGATCATAGGTCAAAACAAAATTTTTGTTTGCTTAGGCTATGTTAACAAGTCGTCTTCTTGCTTTTCTTCAGCATTGCCCTTGTCATTATCGTTACCTTCGGCATCACTTCCTTCTGGAGCTGATGCGTCCGCTTTATAATATTCATCAAAGATCTCCTTCATGTCGATCCCATAACGCTCTGCAAAATTCTTTTGAATTTCAGAATCCTTGGCCCTAATTTCACCTAATGCTTCGGCATAGGTTTTATAAACACCTTGCATTACTTTCTCGTGAACTGGTATGTTATCCATCATTTCCTGACGTGCTTTAGCGCTTGCCGTATGCATTGCGGCTAAGGTCTCACCTATATGTTCATCAGTTTTAACACCTAGATGTTCTAGTATAGCAGCAAATTCTTGATCGGTTCTTGCTTTTAAAGCCACTACATAGCCATCATAATACTTAAGTCGTTCTTCAGTATCCGATTTTAACTTAGCACGATGCGTCTGCAAATTACTGCGCAATGAGGTGAGCACCTTGATGGTTAAATTATGCTTGTGCACAAAACTATCTTTACTCGCTGCTAGGGTAGTATATGCATTTTTAAGTCCTTCCAATTCTTCAACACTTTGTTCCAACTTAGTTACTCTGGACAGGGCTTCTGAATATTCTGTAGATTGTTTATCAGCAATTTCTTCTAAGGCTTGTCTTGCCTGTTTCAATAATGCATAGTCAGCTTCTAGCTTATCTTCAACTTCTGCTTTCTTTTGTAAAGCCTTTGTGTGGTTTTTACTAGCTTCAACAATGGCGTCTTGTAATTTATCTTCAACCTCTTTGATCTCAACTTCACGATCTTTTAGGCGCTTTACTGCAGCCTGGCTTTTATATGACAGCTCATTTAAAAGAGTTTGAATATCAGCGCTTTCTATACGTTGCTGGAACATGGCTTTGGCTCGGGTATCGGCACTCTCACGATCTTGTTTGGCTGCATCCAATTCTTCATTAGCCTTTTTTATTTTACTCTTTCTTCCCCAAAGATTATTCCACCAATTATTAGGTTTAGCTTCCGCTTCTCTCAGCTCAGCTTCCGCTAATTGTAGTCGTTTTACAGCATTATCAATGATCTTTTGCTCATCGGCATTCAATGATGAAAAGTTCTCAAAAATGATGCCTACCTCATCCTGATAATCAGTAAGGTCTTTTATGGCATCCAAGAGAGATGTTCTGTCTTTTTCAGCCATTTGCACAACATCATCTAAGGTTGCATTTAGAATTTTCTGGCGCATTTCAGGATCATCCTCCTGAGCTAATTTAGATTTCATCTGGTCAATGGTCTTTCCCCAATTAACCTCTACTTTTTCTTGTTTTTCATTAGAATTGGTTTCTAATAAATCAAATTCATCAGACATATAGCGTTGATTTAAATTTTGAAATAATTTGTGCTTAGCAATTTCGTCAAAATATGTGACTTTAAAAATTTTAACTCTTTAAATTATCAGTATTAAATTGACTAAATTTGTTACAATCAACAAGAAATTCGTTTAACCATCAAAATCTCTTTTAATATGCGTAGTGTACTTCTAATTCTGTCATTTGTATTTCTTTTTTGTTATAGTTGTAAAAAAGATGCTGAAAAGCAAAGTGAACCTCCAAAAGAAGAAATAATTGATGTTGAATCCGTTAATGAGATCGAAGAAGAAACTATTGAAGAAGTGATCGAAGAAGAAACTGAAAAAATTATTGAAGAAGAGACCGAAAAAGAAATTAAGGAGGTTGAAATTCAAGAACCAACCTATGATACTGAAGTTGTCGCGGCGGATGATCCTGTTAAGGTATTCCCAATCTCACATGGGACATTAATTTTGGAGTATGATAAAATGGTTATTTATGTTGATCCTGTTGGAGGTGCTGATCTTTTTAAAGAGTACCGGAAACCAACATTAATACTGGTTACAGACATTCATGGTGATCATTTAAATGTTGAGACCATTGAGGCTGTAAAACATACTAATACACTCGTCATAGCACCAAAGGCAGTTTCGGAGAAATTACCTTCAAGCTGGTCCGATAATATATCGGTTTTGGCCAACGGACAGACCAGTAGTTTTGGTATTGGCGATGTCGACATTTCAATTGAGGCTATCCCGATGTATAATTTACGTGAAGAAGCATTGAAATTTCATACTAAATATAGAGGCAATGGCTATGTGATCACTATGGGAGATCAGCGTATCTACATTTCAGGAGATACCGAAGACATCCCTGAGATGCGTCAATTGCAAAATATTGACAAGGCGTTTGTTTGTATGAACTTGCCTTATACCATGACGGTAGAAAGTGCTGCGAGCGCAGTTCTTGACTTCAAACCCAAAACTGTCTATCCTTATCACTATAGAGGAACAGGAGGCCTTAGTGATGTTTCAAAATTTAAGAAAATAGTGAATGCTGCGAATACAAAAATTGACGTTCGTCTATTAAATTGGTATCCTAACCGCTAATATTGCACTTACATCGATAAAACACTCATTTAAAGGAATTTATGATATTATAGTACTATATTTGGTACGCTATTAACCCAATCATTGGTCCCAATATCATGAAATCTATTATTAACACAAAGCTTAATTTTCTGGCTATACTTGAAGAATCTAGCGTGGTTACTATTCTATCAGTTACCGTAACTTTTTTCTTGATCCTATTGATCCTAGGTATAAAAAAGTCATTTAAATTAAAGGAAGAAAATGAGCGTTTAAGTCGTACTGGTTTATCGACTGAAGAAGACAATAAAGTTTACCGCGACTTTAGAGAAGGTCATCTTTACGATAACTACTAGTCAATTACCGCATTAGTTTTTTATACTTAATGCGTTTAGGCAAAATATCAGCGCCTAAACGTTTCTTTTTATTTTCTTCATAATCACTGAAACCACCTTCAAAGAAATACACCTGACTATCGCCTTCAAAAGCGAGTATGTGAGTGCATATACGATCTAAGAACCAACGATCATGTGAAATAACTACTGCACAACCTGCAAAATTATCAAGACCTTCTTCTAATGCTCTTAATGTATTGACATCAAGATCATTAGTAGGTTCATCCAGCAGTAGTACATTACCTTCCTCTTTTAAGGTCATTGCCAAATGAAGTCGGTTGCGTTCACCTCCTGACAATAATTTTACCTTTTTATTTTGCTCACTACCTGAGAAGTTAAATCGACTTAAATATGCTCTTGAATTCACTTGTCTATTACCCATCATGATGAGTTCCTGTTCATCGCTAAAATTTTGCCAAATGGTTTTTTCAGGATCAATATTAGAATGCCTTTGATCTACATAAGCGATCTTAGCGGTTTCACCTACTACAAAGTCTCCTTTGTCGACAGCTTCTTCACCCATGATCATCTTGAAGATTGTAGTCTTACCCGCACCATTAGGACCAATAATACCAACAATTCCGGCCTGAGGAAGTTTGAAATTGAGATCCTCATACAGCAATTTATCATCGTACGCTTTGCTTACGCCATTGGCTTCAATAACATTGGTTCCTAATCGTGGACCATTAGGAATATAGATCTCCAGTTTTTCATCCAGTTGTTTTTGATCTTGATTTAATAATTTATCATAATTACTAAGTCTGGCCTTTTGCTTAGATTGGCGACCTTTAGGAGCCATTCTAACCCATTCTAACTCTCTTTCTAGGGTCTTTTGACGTTTACTTGCTTGTTTTTGTTCTTGCGCTAAACGCTTAGATTTTTGTTCTAACCAAGATGAATAATTACCCTTCCATGGAATGCCTTCACCACGATCCAATTCTAAAATCCAACCTGCAACATTATCCAAAAAATAACGGTCATGGGTAACTGCAATAACAGTTCCTTTATATTGTGCCAAATGATGTTCAAGCCAATGTACGGATTCGGCATCCAAGTGGTTGGTTGGCTCATCAAGCAACAGTACATCAGGTTCCTGTAATAAAAGTCGGCATAAGGCTACACGTCGACGTTCACCACCTGAAAGCACATTAATTGGTTTATCACCTTCAGGCGTACGCAATGCATCCATTGCTATTTCTAACTTGGTATCAAGTTCCCATGCATTTGAGGCATCAATTTTATCCTGTAATTCGGCTTGCTTATCCATAAGCTTTTGCATCCTATCAGCATCTTCATACACTTCGGGTAGCGCAAACATATCATTGATCTTATTGTATTCGTCTAATACAGCTACAGTATCAGCCACACCTTCTTTTACAATTTCAATGACAGTTTTGGAATCATCCAATTGAGGTTCTTGTTCTAAATAACCAACCGAATAATCTTGGGAGAATACCACATCGCCTTGATAATTCTTATCCACTCCAGCAATGATCTTTAACAAGGTGGATTTCCCTGAACCATTCAATCCCAGTATGCCAATCTTCGCACCATAGAAAAAACTCAGGTAAATATTTTTGATGACCGGAGTCTGTGCGCCTTGAAAGGTCTTTGTTACTCCAGTCATTGAAAAAATGATCTTTTTATCGTCACTCATTAAACTCTTCCTTTTAATGCGTTAAAGACCCATGCAATAGCAAAAAAGCCAACACCTACCGATGCAAATCCCCATCCTGCAACATCATCATATCTAAAAGCACCTAATGCAATTAGACCTAGACCTACAATCACCATAATAGTGGTAGCCCAGGCTAACACCGTATTTTTATTCATTGCCATTCTCAAATGTTTTATTAGTTAGAGTAACAAATATCGCTTTTTTAAGCAAAAAAGCATCCAAAAAGGATGCTAATTTATTACGCAGGTAAGAATCCCATTTTGCCCATTTGATAATCACGAAGCGCTTCCATGATCTCAGTTTGCGTATTCATGACATAAGGTCCCCAACTGGACACAGGTTCATTAAAAGGTTTACCTGATAAAAATAACAATAGGCTGTCTTCACTAGCTTTAATGGTAAATGCCTCACCATCTTGATTAAATTCGACTAGCTGATTTTCATCTTTAAGCAATGACTCGGTAGCATTAATAATAGAATGACCCTTCAACAAATAGATCAAAGATTGATGAGATGGATCTAATTCAATTGTAATCTCTCCCGATGCTTTGAGATCGATCATATAAGTATTTACAGCTGTTTGTGTTGCTATCTTTCCTTCAACGCCATTGAGACTACCAGCCACAACCTTAATATTGGCTAAACCATCAGCCGAACGTACAATATCGAAATCTTCATTTTTTATGTGCTGATAATTGGCTTGGATCATCTTTTTATCGGCAGGTAGGTTCAACCAAAGTTGAATGCCCTCTAGCGTACCGCCTTTTTCAACAAAATCCTTTGTTGGTCCCTCAGCATGTACTATACCTCTACCGGCTGTTGTCCATTGTACATCGCCAGCCTTTACCACGCTTTCATGCCCCAATGAATCTCTATGCAATTGCTCACCTTGTATTAAAAAGGTAATGGGTTCAAACCCACGGTGAGGATGTGGCCCTAGATCAAAAGGATTATTTTCTATGTCTATAGTATATGGACCATAATGGTGTAATAATATAAATGGATCAATCATTTCTATTTGTGAAGTTGGAATGGGTTGTCTTAATTTTACAGGTCCCATCATTACAAAGTCACTTCGTCCTACTCTTTTTACTGAACTTAATTTCATTTCTATGTTCTCCTTAAATTTATTTTCCATGGAAAATATGTTATTAAATTTTTTTATCTAATCTTATCTAAAAGATCACTCAATTGACCAGCTTCTTTTTGCGTCAGGTTCTTGATGTAATCGTCTTTCATATGCTTTGCAATATCATCCAGCAATTTTAATCCTTTTGATTTAATTGCAATATGCACAACCCTACGGTCTTCTGGACACGCAATGCGCTCAATTAATTCTTTTGCACATAATTTATCCATTAAACGTGTGGCATTGGGTGCGCGCTCTATCATTCTATCCTTAATAGTTTGCACTTTTAGTGGTTCTTTTGCACCTCTAAGAATTCGCAAAATATTATATTGCTGTGGCGATATCCCAAATGGTTTAAAAAAAATATTCTGTTCATTTCTAATCCAACTCGCCGTATACAGTATATTGAGCAAGGCCTTCACTTTATTATTTGGAAAAGTAGAGTTGATATCTTTAGAAATATCGCCCACTACCCTACAAAATTGATATTATTATGCTCACCGTCACAAAATGGTTTATTACTTGAAGCTCCACAGCGGCAAAACGCCGTAGTTCTCTTTTTCGTTTCACTAGTCCCATCTGCTTTGGTTAAATTCAAAGTGCCATAAACCAATAACGGTCCATTTTCTACAACTTCTACTTTTGTCTCGGCCTCGATCTTTTTCACTTCTTGTTCTCCTTCCATTCTATAATCTAATGCGCCTGATGGACAGGCTTTAATTTGTTCAATCAATTGTTCGGTTGATGCGTTTTCAATTTGTATCCAAGGTTTTTCATTAGGCTTATACACATTAGGCAAACGTTTAACACATTCAGCTGCATGTATGCATGTTTTTGGCTTCCAAATGATGGATAACTCTCCGTTGGAATATTCCTTTATTATTTCTCTATCACCCATACTATTAAATATTAAATGTTTTGTTGAAATGTCGAAATAGCCTCTTTTAGCTCAGCATTAAGATCAGCATCAATGATTTGACCATCTTTAAAATTGTCATTAAAGAAAGGTAATGAAAAAACCGCAATTAATTGTGCATCCATTCTTGGGAATTTGCCTTCTGCAATTTCTAAAACAGACTTACCTCCTCTTCCTCCTGGAGCGGCCGACATTAACAACATTGGTTTATTGCTCCATAGCTTACCATCTAGTCTTGACATCCAATCAAAGATATTTTTAAATACAGTAGCATAAGCACCATTATGTTCAGCCAATGAAACAATTATCCCGTCAGCCGATTTAATTTTGTCAAGAAAATGTTTGGCGTTTTCGGGAATACCAATTTCATTTTCTAAATCTATCCCGTAAATTGGAAGCGGATAATCATTTAAATCCAGTACTTCCAGTTGAACATCTTCCACCATTTGACCAGCATATGTCGCTAATTTTTTATTGATCGAATTTCGACTATTACTACCTGCAAATGCAATTAATTTTTTCATTTTTTTTTATTTATGAGTACAAATGTACAATAATTTATTTTATTTTCCAAGGAATATATTTCCATGTAATATATAGGAGTAAAATTTCTTTTATTTGTACCTTAGCACAAAATCTTATTTAATGGACATCAACTTCAATAAGAACGAAGATCACAATAAATTACTGCTCTCAGATCTCACAAGACGCTTGGCAAAAATCAAACTAGGCGGTGGTAAATCTCGCATTGAAAAACATCATGCAAAAGGTAAACTAACTGCAAGAGAACGTATAGACTATTTATTGGATGACCCAGCAAAATGTATCGAGATTGGTGCCTTTGCGGGAAATGATATGTATGAAGAACACGGTGGTTGTCCATCAGCTGGTGTGGTGGTTAAAATTGGTTATGTTCAAAAAAAGCTATGCATTATTGTGGCTAATGATGCAACAGTAAAGGCTGGTGCCTGGTTTCCTATGACAGGAAAGAAAAACTTACGAGCTCAAGAGATCGCCATTGAAAACAGATTGCCCATAATTTATCTTGTTGATAGTGCTGGTGTGTACTTACCAATGCAAGATGAGATATTTCCAGACAAGGAACATTTTGGTCGTATTTTTAGGAATAATGCCGTTATAAGTAGTATGGGCATTACACAAATTTCAGCCATCATGGGAAGTTGCGTTGCTGGTGGTGCATATCTGCCAATTATGAGTGATGAAGCCCTAATAGTGGATAAAACCGGAAGTATTTTCTTGGCCGGGAGTTATTTGGTTAAGGCTGCAATAGGCGAATCTATTGACAATGAAACCTTAGGAGGAGCAACAACTCATAGTGAAATTTCAGGCGTTACTGATTATAAGTCCAAAGATGACAAGGATGCCTTGAATACCATAAAGAATATCGTCGGGAAGATTGGAGCTTTTGAACAAGCTGGCTATAATCGAACAACTTCAGCACAACCCAAAGAGAAACAAGAAGATATATACGGGATCTTACCAAAGTCACGTGCTGATCAATATAATATGTATGAGATCATCAAACGACTCGTTGACAACTCAGAATTTGATGAATATAAAGCTGGATACGGCAAATCAATAGTAACTTGTTATGCACGTATTGATGGCTGGGCCGTTGGGATAGTTGCCAATCAACGACAGGTGGTTAAGACCAAAAAAGGTGAAATGCAATTTGGAGGTGTGATCTACTCAGACAGTGCGGACAAGGCTACACGATTCATTGCCAATTGCAATCAGAAAAAAATTCCGTTAGTCTTTCTTCAGGACGTCACAGGATTTATGGTTGGTAGTAAAAGTGAACATGGTGGCATAATTAAGGACGGTGCAAAAATGGTGAATGCAGTAAGCAATAGCGTAGTGCCTAAGTTTACCATAGTTATTGGTAACAGCTATGGTGCTGGCAACTATGCTATGTGCGGTAAAGCCTACGACCCCAGATTAATTGTTGCATGGCCTAGTGCTGAACTTGCGGTAATGAGTGGTAATTCAGCTGCAAAAGTATTGCTTCAAATTGAAAAAGCTTCTCTTGAAAAGAAAGGTGAAAAAATCACTACTGAAAAAGAGAAAGAACTCTATAATAAAATTAAAGACCGATACGACAATCAAGTGTCTCCTTATTACGCCGCTGCACGCTTATGGACCGATGCAATTATTGACCCACTCGATACTAGAAAATGGATAAGTATGGGCATAGAATCAGCTAATCATGCCCCTATCACTAAGTCCTTCAACATGGGTGTTTTACAAGTTTAATTGACCACCAAATTGGCAATGGTTTGCTCTATGTTTGTTTTATCTAAGCGAACCACCTTAATATTCTTGGTTTGATTATCATATCCAAAATTATTATAGGTCGTAATTTTCACATAGGTTGGATCGTCACTTTTATTACCGTAATACTTCATATTGAATTTCCATTCTCCCACATCATCATTGGTTAGATAGAACTCTTCAAGAGCATAGCCCTGTTGCTTTTGTTGTAAAATGTTTTGCGAATTCTCAGCAGTGGTATGCGACCATGTAAAAAATCGATTTTGTGGATTAATGATATTAAGATCAAATTCAGCATCCAGATTATTCCACTCAAAAACTATTCGGGATTTGTATTTAATTGGTCTTTTATATTTGTCATTAATCCCTATTGTATTGAGTTTATCACCATGTAAGGTCACCAAATTCTTAAATTCATTAGAAAGTGTTTTTTCAATACCAAATAAAACCGTATTTCCGATGCCTTTGTTCTTGTCAATATTATCATACAATTTAAGTGCTTCATTTAAATTACCTGAATACACATAACCCAAGGCCAGATCGCGATATGATTGAGACTGGTCTGGTTCTAATTCAACAATTCTTTTAAGTGTGATCAATGCCTCTTTAGTAAGTCCTAGAGAATGTTGTTGGTAAGCAACAGCTCGTAATACTTCAGCATTGTCAAATTGGATCTCATAAACGTTGGAAAGAATGCGGTTTGTGATCAACGGATTTTGCCAACCTCTAAAATAATCAACAACATCAATATAAAATACAGGATCATCACCAAATTGCTCTCGTTGTTGCAAATAAATACCAAATGCTTCATTTACTGAATTTGCTTCTTTTAAAGCGTTGATATATGATGTATTTGCAAGTTTTTCCATTTGCTGGGCATTACCCGAGTAGCTATCAGTTGTTCCTAATGGGATATCCTTTTTACCATCATCAGCTACATTATCCACTTTAAAATTTTTAGTTGTGATAAGTAGTACACCATTTCGTCCAAGTGTTCCATATTTGTTTGTAGCTGCAAGACCTTTTAAATAAGTTACGCTTTCAATTAAGTCTGGATTTAATATGTTGTCATGATTATACGGAATACCACCAAAGTCAGATTCAGTATGTGCCAATGGCACACCATCAATTACAACAAGTCCATATTGATTCAACAAAATGGTCATGTTCTTACCGCGTCCTAGATATTGACTAATATCGGTGGTGTTATAAACGTTATTAGGCAATTCAAAATTGGTGAATTGTCCGTTCACTACACCATTCAAATTGATGTCTTGATTTGAAATATCTTCACTGCTAATGGTTTCTACATCATAACCCAATCTTTTCTTATCGACCATGGTATTGCCTGTATTGACTATTTCTTCTGATTCCGATTCGGCTGTTATGACAACAGCATCAAGATCCTGATTGATGTTAGCCATAGTAATCTGGATAATATCAGCTTTGCCAACGCGAACTGAAACCGTTTTTTTACCTAAGTAAGAAAATATCAAAATATCTCCTTCCCCAGCCTCTATTTTATACGCCCCTTCAACATTAGTGGCAGTTCCAGCGCTTGAATTCTGATTCACCACGCTCACATTGGCCAACAAACCCTCAACACCACTTACAGTTCCAGTGACAAAGCCATCGTTGACATTAGACACCAGTTCTTCACTTTTTTCATTGACATTAGCTTCAGTTAGTGGTTCATTATTTAAATAGATAAAACGTCCTTTAGAAAGATCACTAACTAACTTTAAGCGAATGACATTTGATTGTTGTACTGACGTAATGATATGAATAGGTTTATCCTTAGGCGCATTGAGTTTATCCATATTTTCTATACCATCAGTAAATAAGAGATACTCTTCCACATCATCCTTGAACAACTTACTGTATGATGTGGCACCATCATAAGCGGTGTTTAACAACTCGTTTTTAAGTGCGCTCCAATCTCCATTAACAATAGTGTAATTACTTTTGGCTAAAATATCATTACTGAACATGCTCAAGTGCACATTGGCTTCACTATATTTTTTAAAATAATTATCGAGAAATTGAAGTTCTCTATTGGTTTCTCGATCTTTCATGGAATAGGAAGCATCCCAATAGATCGCGACTTCTTTTTGAGCAAATAGTAGCTGAATACTAAAGCTAATGAGGATTAATAAGACTATCTTTTTCATAATTTTTGATTTTGTGTAGTCTTAAAATTACGAAAAAATATAAATAGTATTTATTAAGGAAATAATAAAGTTAAGAGGGCCTTAACACCTTAGAAGTTTAAATATTCTTCTTTTTGTCTTTCTTACGTTTTTTACGTTTTTTCTTTTTGTCTTCTGTAGTTTCGGAGAAGTCCATGTTTTTGAACTCATCAATTTGTTCAAGACTAAGAATGGATTCAAGATCAGAATAAAATTGAACCTCCCTATTTCTTAATTTTATTTGGCGTTCGTCTTTGCTATTATCCTCATCACTCACGATAGCATTTTCATCTTCAAATCGTTTTGTAAGCAAACTCTTTAAAATTTCTTTTTGAAAAGCATCTAAACCAAAGGCCTGTTCGCATTTAGGTACCATAATATTCACCTCTTCCCTAACATTTCTTAATTCAATATAAGTATTGTTAAAATTCCGGGTCGAAGGAGGAATATATCCTCTTTGTCCTCTTTGAATACGTTCTGGCTGTTGTGCAAACAAAGTTGGCAAACTCAAACTAAAAACTAATAGAAATACAAAATATTTTAACTTCATGATATCAATTTTGTTCAACTAAAGGCGTTACAAATTTTGTGCCGCAATTTACTAAAATTCTCAACTAAATTCAGTTACCTTGATGTGCTTTTATTCGAGGAATAGTTAACAATTGTGTTTGTCGGCCATTGACATATCTAAATCCGGACTTTCCATAAAACCCAGCCTCTTCTAACATGACACGAATATCGCGTTTCCAAGCTTCAATATACACTGTGGTATTAAGTTCTATGGCATACACTGTATTGTTAAATAATGGATAATCACCTGTGCCTTTAACCCCTTGTTGTGCGTCCCACATACCAATTGTAGGTCCTGATGAATGGCCATAACTTCCTAAAGGATGCGTATAAATGGAAGGCCTCAAACCTTGTGCCTTGGCTTCATCAAGTGATTTAAGTAAGATTTCATTTCCTGTTTTCCCAGCTTCAAAATTTGCAGTAAATATATCTTGCAACTTATTACCTTCTTTAAGTGCGTCTTGCAAAAACATAGGTGGTTCTTTCTCATTTGGTTTTAGCACGTATGCCAGTTCTTGACAATCTGTATTAAGACGCAAATATGTGATGCCAAAATCACAATGCAATAAGTCCCCAGGTAGAATAACCATATGGTCGGGTCGGTTAGAAAATGAATATAAATGATTCCCTAACATATCGTCTGATCGCTGCACATCTACTGAAGGGTGAAACCAGGTTTCCAAACCAAGTTTGGTCACTTTATCTCGCATCCACCATTCTACATCGGTAGTAGTAGTGATACCTGGAGTGATCACTTGTTCAGAAAAAGCTTCAGCAATAATATCATGTGTTATGTCCACAAGCTGACTAAATATCACCATCTCACGTTCTGTTCGCGTTTCTATCCAAGCCGTTGCCAATTTTTGTGCTGAGGTAACCCTTTCGTGAAAATTTTCAGGTAAATAAGCCATAAACTCTTCATGATCTGTCTTATCGAGTCCATCAGCGATATTGAAATGCTTTGAATAATTAAGTCCTATAACATTTGGATTTCGCTCTTCAATGATCTCCATCAATCGCTTCCATTGATCTGGCTCTTTTTCCTTATCCCAAGCCGAAATTATATTATCGCCAAAATTATACCTGGCAACAGCCAACTTATCTATTTTATCATTTGCTTTATCTCGATAAAATACAATGATGGTTCTTCGTCTTGCATTTAACCAGGTAGCGGGTAACATAGTTTTTAATACAGGATCCTCGTTATATTCACGTGAAATAAGAATCCACATATCGATACCTGTCCTATCCATAAGCTGAGGCAACAGATTGTTAAATCGATCGGCTAATATCTCATCAACTACTACGGCCCGATCCCTTTCATTTAATATAACTTGTGCATCTGCAAACAGGATCCAGAAGGAAGCCATTGCAATTAAAAACAGTCTTTTAAAAATCATGAATTAAATAATTTGCTACAATGTAATAAATATCTTAATGTCTTTTAGAGAAGCCTCAAAATTTCATTTTGTCCTAATAAATGAGTAACTTATGTGAGCTAACAAATACAATTTCAGTCATGGGAGTTATCAAAAAGCTTAACAAATGGGCCAACAGACATACCTACTTACCACTTGATCTTGTACGAATTGCTCTGGGAGCATTTCTGTTTATTAAAGGTTTTCAATTTATTGGGAACACTCAGGTATTATATGACATGGTAGAACCGGTTGAATCATTAGCTGGTGGCATGATCATTATCCATTACGTAGCACCAGCTCATCTTATAGGCGGATTACTAATCATGTTTGGGTTATTAACCCGGTGGGCAGCATTGGCTCAATTGCCAATACTTATAGGTGCTGTTATTGTCAATGCTTCGGGTGGTGCTTCCAATATGAGCATGCTCATTGCCGTTATCACCCTACTATTATGCCTGTTCTTTAGTATTTATGGATCGGGCAAACGATCGGCCGACTATTATTTAAAAATGCAACAATAAAAAAAAGTGCACCAAAAGGTGCTCTTTTTTTCCAGGCGATTTGTTCAACAAATTCAATCTTTAATAACTTCAATTAATTCAAGCGTTTCTTTTCGATTGATTTTGTTGGTTTTTGTTCGAACAAAATGTGGTAAGAAGTAAACCGATTTTGGAAATTCAAATTTGTCTAAATTTTGAAATGAGGATAGATCAAGGTCTTTAACATGACCTTCAACTATCAATATTAGTTTCTCGCCTAGCACCTCATCTTTTTTTGAAGCGATGAAGAATGGTCTATTGATTTGAGAAGCAAGTTTAAATTCAATTTGCTCCGGGAATAATTTGACGCCACCACTATTGATTACATTATCTATGCGACCAAGAAATCTAAATTGTGTGGGAGATAATAATTGCACCATATCATTGGTGATTACCTTTTTGTGCGAAAGTTGTGGTGCTTCAATTACCAAACATGACCTTGAATCCTGGCTTAAGGTAATACCATTAAGTGCATTGAATTGATCCGAATTATTTTGACCATTCAATGCTTTAATTGCAATATGACTCACGGTTTCAGTCATACCATATGATTCAAACACCCTTGTTTTAACTCCCAATATAGTGGATTGAAGCGATTGCGAAACTGCTGTCCCACCAACCAGAATTAATTTGATCTTTCCTATTGTCTTCAATGAATTTTGCAATTGCATGGGTACCATTGCACAAAAATCGTATCTATAATCGGTGCGAAATATAGGTGTGGCACTAGGTTCTATACAATCCAACTCCAATCCCAAAATTATGGCGCGCACCAACATCATTTTACCAGCTATAAAATCAGTAGGAAGGCAATGCAAAGCACGTTTTCCAGGCTGCAATTTGAAGAAATCTCCTGTAGCAATTGCCGAATTCACCATGTGCTGTTTGCTCACCCTAATAGTTTTTGGAGCACCTGTTGATCCCGATGTTTGCACCAAAATAGATTCACTGCTATCAGTCCAGTCATGTAAAAATTCACCTATTCGTATTTGATAAGGCTCACCTTCTTTAATAAAGGAATAGGCCACATCACGAAGTTCATCATATGAATAATGAAAACCTTTTAATTTGAATTTATTGTGTACCTTATTATAGTTTGGAATCATTTTTGGTGTGAGTTAATACGGTTAAAATTATATTAATTTTGGCTAAATAAGGTTAACTTTAAGTAATTAAAAATTAATTTAGTCACAAATAAAAATTTACTATGAAACAAGGCATAATTTTATTATTTCTTATTCCACTCGTGCTCTTTGGCCAAGATTACAGAAATGAGGATTATGTATTTTTAAAACGTCATGAGTATATCAAGATCGATCTTAATAATCATGACTTTAAAATTGCCAAAGAGGTCACACAACAAGCCGAATTTATTACAGCCAACAAATTGTATTTCGCCAATGAGGTCATTGGGTATGATAGCTTTAAAGAGATCAAAGACATTGAGGCATTCACATATATTCCGGCTACTGATAAAAAAATAGAAGTCGATTATATAGAAACAAAAAGAGAATTTGACAATGGCGTTTTCTACAGTGATCAGGAATACAAGCATTTTATTTTTCCCGCAGTAACCAAAGGTGCAGTTACCAACTTGAATTATACTGAAGATATTAAAGATCCCCATTTTTTAGGACTGTACAACTTCGGAAGTTACGTTCCTACCAAAAGTGGCAAGCTGGTAGTAGAATTTCCAAAGAATGTAGAAATAGGATATATTGATTTTAATACTGACAATGTCCAAGTTGATTTTGAAAAAAAGGAATCGGCAGACAAAAATATTTATACCTGGAGTGTGAGCAATCTCAATGGTTTTCAACCAGAAGAGAATAGCGAAGAACAACTCCATTTTTTACCACATATTATAGTCTATATCAAGAGCTATGAAATTAAGGGACAAAAGTATAATGTACTTAATTCGGAAGCAGATCTCTATCGATGGTATGTATCCTTAGTTGAGCAAATTGACACCAGCGAACTGGATATGGTGAAATCTATTGCTGATGGACTTGTAAATGCTGAACAAAGCGATCATGAAAAAGCTGAAGCTATCTTCAATTGGGTACAAGATAATATCACTTATGTCGCTTTTGAAGATGGCCTTGGTGGTTTTATTCCTCGCAGTGCTTCAAGTGTTTGCAATAAACGCTATGGTGATTGTAAAGATATGGCCAATTTGTTATTTGAAATGCTAAATCATGTAGGTATAGAAGCTTACAGAGCTTGGATTGGCACACGTAACCGGCCATACTCATATTATGAAGTTCCTACACCAATGGTCGATAATCATATGATCACAGCAGCAATTGTAGAAAATGACACCATTTTTCTTGATGCTACTGATAGTTATGTTCCATTTGGCATGCCTAGCGGTTTTACCCAAACTAAAGAAGCGCTTATTGGCATCGATGCAGATTCGTATCAAATAGTTAAAGTGCCTGTTCAAAAACCAGAGAAGAGTTTAACTAAGGTTGTAACAGAAATGGCTTTGGAAAACAACACCTTAAAAGTACATGAAACACGTGAATTAACGGGTTATGACAAAGTGGATTTGATTGCCGGGTTTGTGTATCAAAAAGATGATAAAACTGAAGAGGAATATCTTAATACCACTTTACAGCTGGGTAACAACAAAACAAAATATAAGAACATTACCAAGGAAAATTTTGATAATAAAACACGTCCTCTGGTTGTAAGTTATGACCTTGAGATAGATAATTATGCCAAAACAGTTGGGTCTAAAACCTTCATCAATATGAATATTGATCGTGTACTCTCTAAAAGCAAGATCGATATTGAAGGTCGAAAATACAGTAAAAAGATCGATCATAAATACCAAAAAGAATATCGCACCACCTTTACCCTACCCGAGGGCTATAAAATTGTTGACGTGCCAGATAAATTATCTTTTGACGATCCTAAATACGGTTATGTCATTTCGTATGAGATCGATGGGAATAACATCATTCAAACTAAACAAATATATATCAACACTTTAAGTGTTAAAAATGAAGAATTCGAGCTTTGGAATAGCTTTATAAAAAGCATCATTAAAGCGTATAAGAAAAGTATAACTATTGAAAAGATATCATGATAAAGAACCTATTACTTCCATTTCTACTTGTTTCTACAACCACCTTTGCACAATATTATAAATCTTATGATTGGGACCCGCAACCCAAGTTACATGAACTCACTGAAGCTGAAAATGAGGCCTCATCTATAGGAATCTTAGAAAAACACATTATCGAATTCATACCAAGCAGTTTTGGTGAACCACAGGTGTTCGACACCAAACACACCATTACCAAAGTAAATGATGACGCAGGCATTGGACGACATAATACAGTTTACATTCCCATGTATGAAGTGAAAGATGTCACGGATATCAAAGCCAGGACCATAAGCCCTGATGGTAGTGTTACAGTACTTAATAAGGACAATATTAAAGAGGTCAAGAATGTTGAAGATTATGGAGACTTCAAGATTTTTGCTATTGAAGGTGTAGAAAAGAATTCAGAAATAGAGATACTTTATACTGTTGAAAAGATGTATGACATGCACGGCAGTGAAACCATCCAGAGTGATTATCCAATTAAAGAGGCGCAATTCCTGTTGATTACCGACGCCCTGAATTCTCGTGTAAAAGCCTATCGTACATCGGCTGAATTTCAAGATATCACTATTGACAACCGTGCCTCTAAATTATTAACACTGAAAGACGTACCGGCAATGATTGAAGAAGAATATGCCACACCTGATGCCAACCGAATAGCTGTAGTTTATCACTGTTTTCCTTCAGGACAGGACATTACTAATGAAATGTTTTGGAATAACGTGGCTGGCAATATTGGTTCAAGCTTTTTTCCTAAACGTATTTCTCCACAAATCATGGAAGATCTCAAGAGCATTTATGTTTCTGATGCTGAATACACGACATTTGAGAAACTCACCATATTGGATGATTATATCAAAACCAATTTTACGGTTGTAAATAACAACAACCCAGAGTTAACCGATATTGATTATATCATCAAGAATCGATCGGCAAGTGAATTTGGAATATTAAAGGCCTATGCCTACTATCTAACAGCAAACGAGATCAATTATGAGGTGGTACTTACGGCCAATCGATTTACATATAAATTTGACCCTGACTTTTTTATACCATCCATGTTAAGGGATTTTCTCATTTATATTCCCTCTGAAAAAAAATATATCGCTCCAGATCGCGCGGAGTACCGCGTTGGAGAAGCGCCTTTTAATATACTAGGAAATCAAGCCATGTTCATCAATAGAAATTTGGAATATTACTTTGATGAAGTACGTCAGGCCGATCCCGATTTTAGTCAGATCAAACGTACCACGAATATTACTTTTGGTGATGACATGGAGTATGCTCAAATCGCCTTAGATCAAGAGTATTATGGCCATTGGTCGGCGACCAATAGAGCAGTATTAGCCTGGTCGTCTGAACAAGGTGTGAAAGATTTTCAGGATTATTTAACAAGTTCTGGAATTGAAGACAAAGTGATCAAGGATATTAAAATGGAGAATGAAGAACTTATGCAGTTAGAATACAACAAACCATTTGTTGTGAATAGTGTGATCACCTCTGAATCGCTTTTAGAAGAAGCTGGTGACAGTTATATTTTTCAAATAGGGAAAGTGATTGGTACTCAAAGTGAATTGTATCAAGAAACGGAGCGTCTCAACCCGATTGAAATGACCTACCCTAACGTGTATAATTATACCATTACCGTGCATATTCCAGACGGATATGAAGTAGAGGGTTTGGATGCATTAGAAATTGATAAGCACTATAAGAACGCTGAAGGCGACAAGGTCGCGAAGTTTGAATCGGGTTACAAATTAAATGGCGACCAACTTGTTATTACCATTCAAGAGTTTTATTTGTCCAATACCTATGACCTGAAGCGCTATGAAGAATTTAGAAGTGTGATCAACGCAGCTTCTGATTTCAATAAGGCAGCTATTTTGTTTACAGCTAAAGAATAATAAAAAAAAGGAGTCTGATTGACTCCTTTTTTTTATTCTAGTATTTTATAATCCTCGCGTGGTACTTCAACCTTTCCAAATATCTTCTCTTTCCAGTTAGACCACTTGTAAACACGTCCAAAAATGACCAACATTATTGGAAATATTATAAAGACTGGCATAAAAATATCAATAAAGCCAGCCGTTTGTGGTTCTGAAATATCCTTGAATACGGAATAAGTTTGAAACGCAGTCCAATCAGCAGTAACTAAAAGGGCCGCAAATAAATTATTAGCAGCATGAAATCCTAAGGCCAATTCTAAACCATCATCCATCAAGGTAATTATTCCTAAAAAGAAACCCGTTCCAACATAATAAACCAGCAGAATATAGCCTAATTGCTCAATCTCAGGGTTCGCTATATGAAGTAGTCCAAAAGCAAGAGACGTAAATACTAAGGGTATCCACTTATTTTTAAGCATAACACCAAGTCCTTGCATCAAATACCCACGAAAAAGATACTCTTCAAAACTTGTTTGTAACGGAATAAAGATTACTGCAATTAGACACAAAATCAAAAACGGCACCAATTGAAAATTCAATTCGTAGTGTTCTGGTGTCGATAAATAATCTATAAATATGAAGGTAACGGAAATGGCGGCCCACAAAATGAAAGCAAACCAAAATCGTTTCCAATCGATGGCTGATCTCGCCGTGGTTAACTGCCTTAAAGTTTGCTTATGGAGATATCTGGCCACCAATAAAACAGCCAACAAACCCGCAGCGTAAG
This sequence comes from uncultured Flavobacteriaceae bacterium, assembly GCA_964479055.1. Classification (GTDB taxonomy): domain Bacteria; phylum Bacteroidota; class Bacteroidia; order Flavobacteriales; family Flavobacteriaceae; genus CAYZKX01. The sequence goes on along the minus strand of CAYZKX010000009.1, from coordinate 3,060 downwards.
TCAACAATATCAAAAACAAGTTGAGATTAGGCTCCAACATACTTAACATGGTTGTTTCGTCCAATTCAAACAAATTATCACCATTTTGACTGGCTTTAAAAAATATGGCAATAGTGAGTGGTATCTGACCTATGATAACAGCCATGACTATTAAAATAAATCCTAACACATAGCGCCACCAATCGTGAAGCACATTAAACGTTTGTGAAATATACATAAGTTATAAGTTTACCTTCCAATTCTTATTTTTTTGGTATCGCAATGTACCATTTTTTACTTGTAATGGCGATTCAAAATTATTTGTAAATAAACCACCTGTGCCCAAACCTTGAGGCATTTTTGGATTCAACATATAGGTATATTGGGCAATGGCATTGAGGCCAATATTACTCTCTAATGCACTAGTGAGCCACCAACCAACATCAAATTCATTCGCAACAGAGATCCATTCGTTAGTGCCTTTAAAACCACCAATCAAACTTGGTTTTAGTATTATGTATTGAGGTTTAATAGCTTGAATCAACTTGTTTTTATCTTCTTTTGAAAAAGCACCAATAAGTTCTTCATCTAAAGCAATGGGCAAAGGTGTGTGTTCACAAAGCGATGCCATAGCATCTGCTTGACCTTGCTTGATAGGCTGCTCAATAGAATGTAATTGTAACTCTGATAGACGTTTTAATTTTTCTAAAGCAAACTGGGTTTTAAAAGCCCCATTCGCATCTACTCGCAATTCAATATCTTCTACACTAAACTCTTTTCTCACTGCTTTAAGCATTTCAAGTTCCTGATCAAATGACAATGCACCAATCTTCATTTTGATACACCTGAATCCAGCTTCAATTTTTGCTTTTATCTGCTGTTTCATAAAAGCGACTTCTCCCATCCAGATCAGTCCATTGATCTCAATGGCATCTAAACCTTTTGTAAAATGAGAATCAAATAGTTGAAATGTTGATGTACTTTCTAATGATCGCCATGCCATTTCTAATCCAAATTGTATACTCGGATATTCTGAAAGTTCAAGTAGCAGTGGTTCCAATCCTAGAGAAATATTGTTGCATGTCCATTTTAGTTTCTCCTCATAATCGGGTTTATCATCAATACTAAGGCCTTTGAATAGGCCGCACTCACCTATTCCCTTTTTATTTTCACTTTCTAAAAGAATAAACCAGGTTTCTTTTTGAGTTAATATGCCGCGCGAAGTTCCACTAGGCAGCTTGAAATGAAGAATATACTTTTTATAGTTCGCTTTCATTAGATCTCGAGAGAGGCTCCTATTTCCAATAACATAAGATCCTTCCCTCTTTCAAAGAATTTACGCTTGGCCTCTTCATGATCAATTTCGATATAACCAAAAGTGTCATAATGATAACCCAATACTTTATCGCATTCAACAAAATCACTAGCACTAATCGCATCATCAACTCCCATTGTAAAATTATCACCTATTGGGAGAATTGCCAGATCTAATGAAGTATGCATAGGAATCAGTTTCATATCGTAGGTTAAGGCCGTATCACCAGCAATATATATTGTTTTGTGTTCACTTTCAATTATAAAACCACCAGGTTGACCACCATAACTTCCATCAGGAAATGATGAGGTGTGAACGGCATTGACATACTTTAAATTGCCAAAATCAAATTGCCAATTCCCGCCATGATTCATAGGGTGAACATTACATCCTTTAGCCTGATAATGCATTGCGATCTCATAATTAGAAACAACTACAGCCTCAGTACGCTTTGCAATAGTTTCAACATCAAGAATATGATCCTGATGCGCATGAGTAACCAAAATAACATCTGCCTTAAGGGATTCTAGATCAATACTTGAGGCCTTTTCATTTCCTGAAATAAAAGGATCTACAATTAGTGTTGTGTCCTGTATTTCAATTTGAAGACTGGCATGTCCTAAAAATGTAATTTTCATAATTCAGCATATTGAAGCTTAAAAATACAAATTATATGGCATTATAGATATGGCCAATACCAAGTAAAATAGCCAATAAAAATGTAGATAATGCTAAGATCTTAAGTTGTCCATCAAGTTGTTTAGGCTCATTAGTTCTTGCCACTTTAATTATATGAATAATAAAAGGAACAAAAGCGATAAAATAAATAAGATTGAAAACAGATGTATAATAAAAAACACCAAATAAAATTGCCAACACCATTGCCATACCAATCAATATCAGATGATATTTTTTGGCATTTGACCAACCTAGTTTAACAGCAACAGTGATCTTCCCAGCCATTTTATCGGATTCTATATCACGCATATTGTTCAAATTAAGAACACCAACGCTTAGCAATCCTATGACACATGCTGGTAATATAGTAACGTGATCTAAGTGCTTGACATATAAAAAATACATCCCTATAACACTGATCAGTCCAAAGAAGATAAAGACCATTAGATCTCCTAACGCTCGGTAACCATAAGCCGATTTTCCCATGGTATACCTAATGGCTGCATAAATGGCAAGTCCTCCAAGGATAAAGAAAATTAGACTGAATAAGATCTCCTGAGTACGGAAAGCTCGAAAAACCAAGTAGATGACCAATATAATCGCAATAAGAATATTGATCTTGATGGCATTCAACATTTCATGTTCTGAAATTTTACCGCTTTGTAAAGCGCGCTCTGGACCAATACGCTCAGCGTTATCAGTTCCCTTGACACCATCACCATAATCATTGGCAAGATTGGATAAAGTTTGTAGGCTAATAGCTGTTAAAATAGCCAAAATACAAGTGAATGGATCAAAATAGCCGTTGTAAAAAGCCAAACAAGAAGCGACAATAATCCCAGATATAGAAAGTGGTAATGTTCGTGGCCTTATCGCTGAAAACCAAAGTTTAAATTTGTTCATCTCCTTAGCAGAAAATAAATTAAGGAATCCATTTTTTTTCAAAGTTGGGCTTCCGTTTTTCTAAAAATGCATCCCGACCTTCTTTAGCCTCATCAGTCATATATGCCAATCTTGTTGCTTCACCAGCAAATACCTGTTGACCAACCATACCGTCATCAGTTAAATTCATCGCGAACTTCAACATC
>CAYZKX010000008.1:2824-24570 GCA_964479055.1 uncultured Flavobacteriaceae bacterium | reverse complement strand
GGCCAGAGGGTATATGACACGCTACATCATCGATACCAATGCTAATACTTTGGACGATCTTAAAGGATTTAATTATGAAGGCTACGGATTTAGTGAGGCAATGTCTTCTGAAAATGAGCTTGTATATATTCGTTAAAAAAAGCGAGGTAATCCTCGCTTATTTTTCATCTTCTTTTTTGGCTGCTTCTTTTTTTGGTTTAGCTGCTGCTTTGGTTTTGGCTGGAGATTTTGCTTTAGTTTCTGTTTTAGCTTTGGGTTCAGCCTTGGGTTTTGCTGGTGCAGCTTTCTTTTTTGGCGCTGGAGCAACATAGGCTTTTGCTTTCTTTCGTCTTCTCCTTACACCGTAAGTCCCCATTGTAATTTTTCCTCTTTTCGTTTTTTTATCTCCTTTTCCCATTGATCTGTATTTAGTGGTTAGTGACTTAAAAATACTATTTTTAGGTGCTTTATCAAAATCACATGTTTATTCATCAACATCCGTATCCGCCCTTTATCCCATTAGATGCTACAAAATTAATTGTTGGCACCTTACCACCACCGAGATTTACCACAGGAGCATTATTGGAGCGCGATGTTAATTTCTGTTATGGAAGTTGTCACAATTCCTTATGGACTTATATTGATAAAGTTCACGGTCTTAACCTAAGGTATGATAATTCTCAAGAGGCGATAGATGAACGTAAGAAATTCTTAATAGATAATAAAATAGGTATTTGCGATATTGTTGAACGTGCTATGCGAGAAAAAATTGATGCCTCCGATCTTGGTATGAAACAAATAGTATTACGTGATGTAATAGCTCAATTAATTTGTTATCCAAATATAGAAACACTCATATTTACTGGAGGAAACAGTAAGAACGGACCGGAATATTTTTTTAGAAGACATTTAAAAACTTATGATATTTCATTAGAAGTTGTTTCAAATGAAGTCCCTCGAGTACATCGCTTTACACTAGATGGGAGACAAATACAAACGGTGTCTTTAACATCAGGCTCTGGCGCCGCAAACATTTCAATTGGTAGTATGCCCTTGTACAAAAAGCTTAAAGCTGAAAATCCTGAATTCAACACTTTCGATTTTAGGGTAATGCAATACTCAAAATATTTGTAACATTATTGTATATTGAAATACACTAATTAACCAACAAATATTATGAAACAGTTCATTCTACTCGTTATAACATTGCTAATGAGTACATCATCTATTGCACAAGATTCTATCCCAAAACATCTTATTGGAAAAATTAAATTCCCAGTATTTGACTATCATCCATATGTTGGTGTAATTGATGTTGAATTTGATCAATTAAAATATGATCCAGAAGTAGACTATAAAGTGGCTATAGATGTATATGAGAAATTGCAGGACTCGTCCAAAGTACTTAGTGCTTTTAGAGAAGTGGGACGCACCTATAATTTAAATATTGCTAATGGTGTTCCACAAGACAAATTGAAAATGGCGGTAGTTATACACGGTTATGCTGTTGATGCCATATTAAGTCATGAGAAATACAAAGAAAAATATGGTATAGAAAACCCCAATTTGGAAATATTGGACAGCTACGCCAAACAAGGCATAACAATGTATGTTTGTGGTCAGAATATTGGAATGTTTAATCTAACCGACGAAGATATATCTGAAGCAGTAGGGATTGCCATTTCGGCGAAGACCACCTTAATTTATTTAGATCAAAAAGGATATTCTGCTTTAGATGTGAATATGGATGAGTGATTAAAGTGCCTAATTATAATTTGATCTTTGCCTTCATTTTTTGATTGAAATCAACCAATCAATGCAAGTCTAAATAAGTAACCATTTATCTTATTTGCTATAGTCCAAGATTTCCTTTGGTAATTGCTTGCCTTTATTTTTAGCAAGATATCGTCTTAATACACCACCTTTTATATGATTGATATCAAATTCAATATAGAAAACATCCGGATCTATATTTTCAATCAGACGGTGCATTTTTCTAATGTCGATACGATTAATTACAGTATGAATAATATTGATATCATTATGTTCGCCACTACTACCATAACCTTTTTCACCCTTGTATATGGTCATACCTGCACCTAAATTGGTGATAATGGCCTTTTTTATTTCTTGATGCTCTTTTGAGACGATCATGACACCAATGAAATCCTCAAATCCTTCAATTAGTAAGTCGATAACCTTAGCTGTAACTATGTAAGTTAGAATAGAATACATAGCAATTTCTACAGAAAGCACCAATGAGGTAATACTAAAAAGTACAATGTTGAAATACAAAATTATTTGTCCGATACTAATACCAAATCGATCATTTAAAAATACTCCTAAAATTTCAGATCCATCTAAAACCGAACCATTTTTAACTGTTAGCCCAATACCTGCACCAACAAAGAGTCCACCAAAAATAGAAATTAGGAGTTTGTCATCGGTAGCAACATCAAATTCAACAAAATGAATCACTAAGGCCAGACCAATAATACTGAAAACCGACTTAATTAAGATACGTTTAGAGAGGGTAAAATAGGCCAGAATCAAAAACGGAATGTTTATCAAGACCAGTAAGGTGGATATGTTCACATTTTCGAATTGAGAATTGATAAGAATGGCAGTACCAGTGACGCCACCATCAAGAAAGTCATTAGGCAGTAAAAATGCCTTCAAACCAACACTTGCTAAAAAAATACCCAATGCTATTTGGAAATACTCCGAAAAATAAGTGTATAATTTACTATTTGTCATAGTGTTAAGTTACTACGGTTTTAATTGAACTCCCAACCAAATGTGGATTGAAATACGTAATCCGTTTTTGAAGCATCTGCAATAGGTTCGTTATCATAGTTGTAAGTAAATCCTAGTTTGATAAAAAAGTCAAAGGGGAGATCATATTTTAAATTAAAGTTAAAATCTGTTCTGAAACGTCCTCCTTCTGTAATACTAGGGTATCCCGTGATATCAGTCTTTAGGTTCAGATCACCAAAATCAAAAATATCCACTTCTAAGGAGATATAACCTTCCACACTATTTCGGCTTGAATTATCTACGTCATTGAAGGATTCAATATTATATACAAGACCAAGTCCGGCTCCAAATTGTAGGGTGTTGTTTTTAACAAAAAAACGACCGGCACCTGCACTAATAGCAGAACGTAATTTTAACTGCTGTTCGTCATTTGATAGGAAATCGGAGTTCTGCCTAAGATACCAATTCTTATTTTCTAAAAAGTATTTAATACCTACATTTCCATCCGTACGCTCGGTTGGGTCTACTTCATCTTGACTACTCCTAACGGTATTAAATTTACCGGTAAATAACCATTTATCGGCAGTATAACTAAGATCACTGGTAATTGATAATTGCAATAAATTATTACTCTTTGTGAAGTTTGCCCCAAATGATAACGATGCTGAAAATCTAGATACAATTTTGCTTTCAACGGCCTTTAAATAAACAATATCTCGAATTTGTTTTTCTTGTTCTATACCGTATTCAGTCAGTATAATTTTGGTTGAATCTTTGGTAGACATTTTAATATCACTGTTTAGGCGATGTCCATTTCTCAACAGGATAAGATAGTTTTGGTGACTATTGATGCTAATGACATCGAGCCATTTTACTGTAAAATCAGAATCGCTATAATCAGTTTCTATGGTCAATATACCACGATCCATATTTTTTATTTCGCCAACTATTTGATCTTTATTCTTTAATATCAAGGTATCAGTAACCAATTTGGCTTTATAATTACTGGCAGCCTGTGCAGAAATAGTATTAGAAATCATGTAAGAACCTAGTAGTATTACTAAGCTCACTTTGCAAAGAAAATTAGTCCTTGTCTTTCTCATCAACAATTACTCAGGTTGTTCCTTGGGTTTAGCAGGTTGACGATCTTTGTTGTACAAATCAAAATTCAGACCAACAGATAAGTTGTTATAGCCTTGAAAAGTGTAATCCGCGTTTACACTAAACCATCCCATTCTAATTTTACCACCTATATTTAGACGAATGCCATCAACATTGTTTTCAATTGAAAATGGGTCTACAAAGGTAATATCTTGAACTTGATTATTAATTGTGTAGGTGCCTTTCATGTCGTAATTGGCGTTTCCTGTAATATAACCTAAGCCAATATAGCCATTATAAATTGGGTTGTTGGTTGAAGCAATAGCTTCAAATAGCCACGTATCGAGATTGGCTTCTAGTCGATGATTGGTTCCAGTAACTATCTGACCTTGTTGTAACTTATAATCCACATCAAGAGTATTAAATGCCAGCAATGCAGATACTGCAATTTTAGTAGGTTCGCCATTACTAAACCATCTTGATACTTCATTTTTAAGGCCCAATCCAAATATTCCAGCTCCAACATTGTCTACATCAATTTTTGGAATAAAACGAACTACAGCTTCAGTATAAAATGGCATGCCTACAGAACTTTGAAGAAAAACAGTAGGTAATAGGCTTACATCGGCCAAGCCAATACCTGTCGGCGCCTCAAATTCATAATCTTGGCCATTTAAAGTGGCGATTAATGTCACACTGGTGTCAGTACCACCAAGAATGGTTGGTAATTCAACTGTATTTCCACCGCCAGCGACACTTAGATTTTCTATGGTACTAAGATCTAAAGTGGAAGTTAATTTTTCACTAGGTATAAATGAACCATTGGTAATTAATGATAAATCTACACTCCATTTGTTGTCTGCCACTGCAGAATTGTACCATCCAGCAGTAATGCCATACATTAAGCCTTCAGATAACGGATTTACATAAGCCTCTGTTAATGCCTCTGCACGTTCAACACCCAAAATCAAAAAATTCCTAAACGTGTCATTCTGCGTGTTGGCTAAAGTTGAAATCAACAAGCAAAGGCCCAATAAAAGCTTTTTCATAATTCCGCATTATTAGAAGTGTTATAAATGTAATAAATTTTAGAGGTACATTTCAACCTTTTGGGAACAATAATGTAAGTCCGCCTCGTATTCCCCATTCAGCGGTATTGCCATTACCATAAGGTATTCTTGGGCCTGCGAATATCTGAGCCATCTGTGAACCCAGATTAATAACCTTCGAACCAACAATATGCAGTGTACCTATGGTAGCTTCACTTTCCCAATTTTGAAGCAATTCAGTATTAACAGCTATGGCATATCCTCCTTTAAAGTTTTTTGCAATAAATGGTTGAACAAAAGTATTATTGATATCGCTTCGATTTGAACTTCCAGTAACTGACCACACATGATTTATCAATGCTCCAATAGTTAGTTGCCCAACTTGTTTTAACCCTACTACTGTGGGCCCCAAACCAAATTTTCCTGTTCCTAGAAGATCATCTGTTGCGGTTGGTATTTGAATCACAGGACCAACACCCCATATAAGACCACCAGCTGTAGGTTTTTTTGGTGAAAAGAAACCACTTACTAAAGCATCACCTAAGCCAAATTGATTTCCACTATTTCCAAATACATCATTTTGTGATATAACGGGTAAGATAACACGTGCAATCAAATTCCAATCCTCACTGATACTCATTGGGATTACCGGTTGAATATTTAATAGGAATCTGCTGCCATCAGCTGGACCTATACCAAAATCATAGTTGCCCTGAAAAGGAACGCTTATTAAACTGGCAATAGGGTTTTGTAATTGCTTAGCTAAAGCATCTTGATCACTTGCCTCTTGAACTTCTTCGGCTGCAGAAATTTCTTGAGCTTCAATTGGAATGAAAATTAGAATTAATAAAAATAATAAGAGTAGTTTTTTCATAGTTTTTTTATAGATTATTTTATTATAAAAGTAGCATAATCAATGGTTAATTAGTTTAACCAAATACGTATTAGTCTCTTTGGTATACACTGATGCCTTCTTTAATGGTTTCAAGAACGTAGATATTTTGAATGGCATTAGGTTCGACTGTCAATGGGTTTTCATTTAAAATTACCAGATCAGCTAATTTGCCTGGTTCTAAAGTTCCCTTTTTATCTTCTTCAAAATGCTGATAGGCCGCCCAAATAGTAATTGCTTTTAAAGCTTCATAAGCTGTTAACTTCTCATCTTCACCAATAGTTACACCAGACCTTGAAGTTCTATTAGTAGCTGTCCAAACAACACGCATTAAGTTGGGTAATGCCACAGGAGCATCTGTATGGATAGTTAATCGCAGTCCTTTGTTTAATGCCGTTCTAGTTGGACTAATTCTATTTCCCAAGCTATCACCTATGATCTCTTTGTGCCAATCTCCCCAATAGTATGTATGCATTGGAAAAAGTGATGTGATCATATTGAGTTCTTTAAAGGCATCGAGTTGGTCATTGCGTATATATTGTCCATGGATAAGAACATTACGCCTGTTGTCATTGCCATAAGTTTCGGTTAGCGGTTGCATAGTTCGAATAAGTTGATCCATGGCAGCATCTCCATTGGCGTGAACAAGCAGTTGCCAATTGTTCTTAAAGGTTTTTTCAATAATTGCACTAACATCTTCGTCATCTGGAATAGCAGGGTACCCATCATAGTCTTCATTTGCACCATCTGGAGGTAACAAATAGGGCTGTGTTCGCCATGCTGTTCTCCCTTGTGGTGAACCGTCTAAGGTAAGTTTTAGACCGCCAATACGGTACCTGTTAATATAATCATTACTTAACCATTTAGATTCCAAAAATCTGTCAAAAGAATAATCCACGTATGAAACAACATCAAGTTTCCAGAAATTTTGTTCCGCAAATTTGGCTAACAATTCATGCGTTTCCATGGCTCTACCTTCTTGAGCTGTAGTATAACCATAGCTTAATGCCATTTCTTGTCCGGCTTTCATAAATTTTAATAAAGCCTCTTCAGACTGCGGTGTAATAGCTTTAGCATAATTTGGAATACCCGCTAATTCTTCCAACACACCATTGGGTTCGTTCGAATCTGGCATTCTTCTAATAATTCCGCCTTCCGGATCGGGCGTTTCAGAAGTAATATTCAATAATTCCAATCCCTTAGAATTGACCACACAAAAATGTCCGGAAATGTGAATGATCATAATGGGGAATTCAGTAGATACTTGATCCAGATCTACCTTGGTAGGAAAACGCTTTTCTTCTAAAACTGAATCGTCAAACCCCATACCATAAATCCAACCTGTAAGCCCACGATTTTCCGCTGTGTTCCAGTTTTTAAGTATTTCAATAAGTGAAGGAATGTCCTTTGCACCAGCATCAGGAGGAGGAAGGATAGGTGCACCAATAGCTTGAGTTGAAAATGCCCCAAAATGGGAGTGACCATCAATTAAACCTGGAACGAGAGTCTTACCCTTCAGATCTATCATTTTATGTCCAATACCAGCAATTTGCATGGCCTCATTAGAATCACCTACGAACTCTATTTTACCATTCCGCTCAACTAATGCCTCCACATATTGCGGCTGTTCCCCAACCATTGTTAGTATATTGCCTCCAAAATACATGGTAGCTTGACCACTTTCTAATTCATTTGTTGATTGCCCTGCTGGCTCTTGCTTACATGCCGATAAAAGAATACACAGAATAAGCCCTAAAAGATTGAAATTTTTCATTTAAATGTCTGATTTTTTGCGTTTTAAAAATACGAAATACATCATTAAATTATTGGTCTATTGCCAAGCAAATTCTAATTCTTATAAACAATAGGTCAATAATGATCATTAAGTTCAACTAGAATTAATCCACTTTTGTGAATTTTAAATTACGCACGCGGCCAGACGAAATTTTACAACCATCAATTTGATTCTCTGCATTTCGAGTAAATTCCACTTGTCCAAAAAACCATTGATTACCACTAAAAAAGTCTTCTTTTAATGGTGAGAGGGTTATATCTTCAAGTTTACGATGCTCAGCAATAAGTTTATCATCGATTACCGCAAACTCATAATAAGTTTCCAATTCAGAGCTGTAAAACTTGCCAGTATAAGTGTCTAAATTGACATCGTCCTTACTAAATTCTTTAAGTCGCTTAGCCATAATATTTTGACCACCTTGCAATAGCGTAAGAGAAGGTACACTGTCATTCTCAGAATTAAATATAATGGTTGCCTGTGCTGATGCTACGTGAAATTCTGTGTTGGATTTGGGTGCCAATTCTAATTGAGACTGTCCAGTAGCTTGGCCATATAGTATACCATCTTCTGTAGTGATTACCAAATTGAATCCAGGTTGAATTTCATAACTGCCAACATAAGTTTGGAGAATCTCATTATCAACCATTATGCCTGTAGAAGCTTCTTCTTGCTCATCTTCTTTTTCCTCTTCTTCAATAAAATAGTCTTTCAAATATATGTCGGCTATCTGATGCGCCATTCGACCAGAATTAAAACTGGCGTCATTACTGAATACGATCACCATAAATTTTTGATCAGGAAACCTTCCGATATAAGTACGATAGCCAGCATCAGCACCACCATGACCAATTCGGTCTAATCCTTTATAATTACCAACGCCTTGCCCAAGAGCATAGTTTATTTCTTCACCATTGTTGAGAACCCCTTTTTTATTCATCTTCTTCATTATGTCTGCATCACCAACAATTGGGTTCTCAAAGTTTAGCGCCCAAAGGCTAAGGTCTTCCACAGTAGTGAATAAACTGGTTGCGCCTACATTGGCATAACTAAGTACACTTTTTTTATAACCTGATTGATCTGAATAATACGAATAGGCTCTATTCTTTACAATTTTTTCATGGTCATCATAGAATAAGGTATTGTTCATTTCCAATGGCCCAAAAATGCGATCTTTTGTGAATTCAGCAAATGACTTTCCAGAAACCCGCGCAACTACTTCGGCCATAAGTGTGAAACCTGTATTACAATACAAGTACTCTTCTCCTGGTTTAAAATTGAGTTCTTTTTGCCGTTCAACCAATTTCATGATATGTTCTTTGGTAATTACATCATCTAGTTGCCAACCAGCAAGAGCTAATAAATTCCATTGATCCCGTAAACCGCTTGTGTGATTTGCAAGATGACGCAATGTAATAGTCTCTCCAAAATCGGGAACTTCGGGAATGTATGTTCTGATATCATCATCTAATGAAAGTTTACCATCTTTTTCGAGTAATAGTAAGGCAAAGGCGGTAAATTGTTTGGATACAGAGGCGATATGAAAAACTGTAGATGGAGAAATCGGTATATCGTATTCCAAATTGCTCATACCATAACCGTTTTTGTAGATCACAGATCCATTACTAACAATGGCTACTGCTGCACCGGGCGTATGTTGTGAATCGTATACCGTAAACAATTGATCCACACGTCCTTCATTTGTGGTAGCTGCATCTGCGATCTTAAGAACTTCAATTTCATAATCACCTTTATGACCATCGGCATCTATAGATGTGACTTTTAAGTGATACATGCCTTCGGACTCCGTGGTAAAGGTAATTGGTTCAGCTCCGTTTCTATAGTTTGGACTATCAAATTCACCTATTTCCTTTTCATTGAATTCTACATTTATCTTTAGATCAATGTCCTTTTGCATCAATTGAAAGTAAACGTATTGATTTGCTTCTAATTCAATGGTATGAATATGGGTTTCACCATGTGTGAAGGATTTGGTTGTTTTAGCATCAGGATTCAACGGCATTATAGATTCCGACTGAGCAAGTCCAAATGTGGATATAAAAATGAGAAGGGCAAATAATTTAAGTTTTGTTTTTGCAAGTTGCATAGTTGTTTATTTGTAATGTTTAACACCAATGGCTTCATATAAATCCTTTGCATAATAAAGTTTACCATCTTTGATGGTCAATTCAACACGTCGAATATCACTGATATTCTCAGTGGGATTACCATCAACAAGAATGAGGTCGGCAAGTTTTCCAGGTTCAATTGATCCTAACTGGTTATCAGTATTAGTTATCTCAGCTGAAATGATTGTTGCCATCTGCAGTACTTGGTTGGCTGGAATACCTGCTCTCACATAGTTTTCAAGTTCTTTATGAAGCGCAAATCCGGCCATCGCATCGGTACCTGGAATTATTGTTATGCCCTGATCATGTAAAACTTTAATGATATTGAGCATGGCTTGAAAAGAGGCCTTATAATTTTCTGCTTGGCCTTCTGGAATGGGCAATCCTCCTGAATAAAAACCACGTTGCACTTGAATAGGTAACCTGTCAATTATAGGTTCAAATTGTGGATCAGGTTCACCTGCCTTTGTAGTAAACATACCTTCAAATATGGATACTGTGGCATCTAAAACGATCTGTTCGTTTTTCATGAGATCGACAAACTCTTGAAAATCCTGACCATTAAGATCTAATTTGTAGGCATTAGCAGCAACTTCAGAAAACCGTTTTGGCGTTCGTGAATCGATGGTGTCCGAAAGAAAATTAAGCACCACCATATTGATGTGTTGAATCTCATCATAACCATCTTTAATCGCCTCTTCAGCCAACATATATGCGGGAATATGTCCGCTAAGTTTCAATCCAAGCTCATGTGCTTTATCCGCCATAGGCTTTACCCAACTTGGATCGATCGAGCTGTACAATTTAATTTGATGGTAACCGTCATTCGCATAATCTTCAACGGCTTTGATGCCTTCTTCAACATTTGAGATTGTAAGACCAGGACCTGCAAACGGACCTTTTTGATCTATAAAACCAGCCAATGTCACTACTCTGGGACCTAAGACTGTATTATTGTTAAACTCTTCTTTAATGTCTAATAACTCTCGTGAGTTAGCCATATCTCGAACGGCGGTCACACCAGCCGCTAGGTGCATTAACCCATCCGATCGCCCAATGTGCACATGATTATCAAACAATCCAGGTAATAATGTTTTTCCCTGACCATCAATAACAGTACTGTTTTCAGGCAGACCACTATCATCATCTTGTATAGATTGAATAGTATTTCCATTAACCACTACCGTTTTATTGGCTTGTATCGCAGCTGTTTTAGAGTCGAAAAGATTGACATTCTTTATGATGACAACACCTTCTGGAATTTTGGTTTTATTCTCTGCTATTTTCTTGAAATAGTCATTCTTTTTATTCGTTTGAATTTCGAGCATTTGATCCAACATACTGGCGTGCTCTTCTTCGATGATGGACAACCATGAGGACACCGAGGCAAAAACCCTATCACTCGCATCGACCCAGATATAATTAGGATCAAAACCAAAACCTACCGTTTCGATCAATCTTAAATCGTTACCATCAATATTATGGTGATCAATATCTGAAATAGCGACAGATCCACTGGGTAAAAGATCTACTTTTTGGTCTGGAGTGTTAAGTAATTTTTGAAGGAGTATTTCTGATTCACCTAAGGTGCCATTGATACTTGAAAAAAAAGCATTACCACTAGACTCAATTTCCCCACTTTCTGAAGAACTTTTCCATATGGCCTTATTATTTTCAAACTTGAACGTCTCATGAATAGTGTCTTTTAAATAGTTTACTCCAGAAATTTCTAAATAATCAATAAAACCCACTTTATTAAGTGTGAATTGCTGTTCAATTTCTGGTCCACGACCTCTATCATTAAAATTAAAAGAATACTGATAGTGGCCATTTTCAGTAAGCTTGCTGGAATGGGTGCCGGCAAGATTGCCGCGCATATAGACATTGTATTCTCTGGTTTCGTAAGTTACGTTTGATTCAGTTTTTTCACATGATAATGCCAATAAAAAAACTGCTAAAAGCAAAAATGGATTCCTCATATAGATTTTCGTTAGTGTTAAGAGCACTAAAGATAACGAAAATCAAAAAGTCAATTAATCCTGGACGCGATAGGAGAGCTTCATGGTTATTGAAGCTGTTTTTTCTTTTGAAGAGGTATTATAGACGCCGCCCCATGAATAGCTTTCATTAGAGTTTTGACCCGTAATTTGAAAAATCCCCATTTTAGCAACGATCAGCTCACCAAGCTGTGATTTTGAATTTTCCGCTATTTTCTCTGCTCTGATTCTAGCATTTACAGTCGCTTGTGAGATCATCTCGATTTTCAATTCGTCCAATTTGGTGTAATAGTAGCGCGGAGGTGAAGAGTATAATTGTATGCCTTTATTAAGCAGTTCTGTGACCTCGCGAGAAATGGTTTCTACTTTTTCCACATCGGTGGATTCTATTTGTACCGATTGGGTAAGGGTATAACCTGTAAATTCCTGACCAGTGAATTCACCTGTACTTGAATATTTAGATTCATAGTTATTATTCGTGACTACAGCGCTAAAAACAATTACATCTTCTGAAAGTTCTTTACCAATTAAGTAGTTTTTGATCTCAGATTTGTCATTATCCAGATCGGTATAGGCCTCTCGAAGATTGGTGTTGGTTTGCGAAAAATTGGCTTCCCAAACTATGAGATCGGAGGTGAAATTGGATTGCCCTAATCCAGTTACCGAAACGGTGCCTTGGGTTTTGTTGCGATTCATAAAGGCGTTACCCAATACAATAGCTGAAGCCACTATTGAAACGGCAAAAATAATGGCGGTGAGATGTTTATTCATAGCAGTACTAATTTAATGTTACTACTATAGCTACGTTGATTAATGAATTGAAGATGTTCAACTATTAAACTTTAATTAAAAATTAACATTGGGAAAAGACTCAAGCGCTCAATTTATAGATTTAATAAAAGATTCGATACCATCAATACCTTTTAAATTAAGATGTTTAATAAACGCACTACCAATTATAGCGCCTTTGGCAAATTGAGTAGCTTGAGAAAAGGTTGCGGCATTTGATATTCCAAATCCTATAATTTGAGGGTTATTTAGATTCATTTGAGCAACGCGCTTGAAATAATTAGTTTGCGCTTCACCAAAACCAGATTGAGCACCCGTAGTAGCAGCTGAGCTGACCATATAGATAAAACCTTCTGACACAGCATCAATGTATAGTATACGCTCATCAGAAGTTTGTGGTGTTATAAGGAATACATTGATCAAACCATATTTCTCAAAGGTACTTTGGTAGTTCTCATGATATACATCAACTGGAAGGTCGGGAATGATCAAGCCATCAATACCTATCTCGTTGCATTTTTTGCAAAATGCTTCTACACCAAATTGTAATATAGGGTTGAAGTAACCCATGATGAGTAATGGGATGGAGACCGTTTCTCTAATATTTGCTAATTGTTCAAAAAGCAAGTTGGTGGTTATGCCATTTTTTAGGGCTTGAGTAGAACTGGCTTGAATAGTAGGACCATCGGCCAGTGGATCACTAAAGGGTAAACCAATCTCGATCATGTCAACACCGCTTTTCTCCAAGTCCTGAATGATTGCAACCGTATCGTTGATTTCAGGATACCCTGCCGTAAAGTAGATCGATAACAGCTTTTTGTCTTCTTTCAGTTTTTGATTTATCCTGTTCATACTTATAACTTAAAATAATCAATATAGTTTTGTAAATCTTTGTCACCACGACCAGATAAACTGATAACAACTATATCATTTGGTTCAAAAGAACGATGTTCAAAAATGGCCAAAGCATGACTGCTTTCTATAGCTGGGATTATACCCTCTAATTGTGTTAATTCTAATCCTGCAACCATTGCTTCATCATCAGTAGCCGAGTAGAATTCACCACGCCCACTTTGGTATAGATGCGCATGTAAAGGGCCAACACCTGGATAATCTAATCCCGCTGATATAGAATACGGTTCAGTAATCTGCCCATCGTTAGTTTGCATCAAAAGGGTCTTACAACCATGAATAATGCCTTCTTTTCCTAGCACTGAGGTGGCTGCACTCTCACCTGAATGAATGCCTTTACCGGCAGCTTCAACAGCGATGATGCCAACCGCTTCATTATCGAGAAAATGATAATACGTTCCAGCAGCATTACTGCCTCCACCAATACATGCTACTACAAAATCGGGATATTCTCGACCTTCTTTTTCTTTTAATTGCCATTTGATCTCTTCAGATATCACAGATTGAAATCGTGTTACCATATCAGGATAGGGGTGAGGACCAATGGCTGAACCAATAATATAATGTGTGTTCACGGGATTATTGATCCAATCACGTATGGCTTCATTAGTAGCATCTTTGAGGGTTTTGCTTCCTGATAAAGCAGGTTTAACTTGAGCACCTAGCATTTTCATACGCGCCACATTTGGAGCTTGTCTTTTGATATCAACCTCTCCCATATATACAATGCATTCCATGCCCATTAAAGCACAAACGGTTGCTGTGGCCACACCATGCTGTCCAGCTCCTGTTTCGGCAATGATACGGGTTTTGCCTAAACGCTTGGCCATTAGAATTTGTCCAATCGTATTGTTGATCTTATGTGCACCAGTATGATTGAGATCTTCACGCTTTAAATAGATTTTAGTACTATATTTATTCGAAAGACGCTTGGCGAAATAGAGTGGAGAAGGCCGCCCTACATAATCTTTTAGCAACTGTTCAAACTCACTTTGAAATTCCGGTTCCATCATTACCTTGAGGTAATTCTGTCTCAATTCTTCAACATTAGGATACAGCATTTCGGGAATGAAGGCACCGCCAAAATTTCCGTAATATCCCTTATTATTAACATTATAACTCATTCACAAAATTTTTTAATTCGTCTATATTCTTTAATCCAGGCTCGATCTCGAATTTACTGTTTACATCAACGGCATAACAAAATTTTGATGCCTCACTTTGCTTAAATTTTATCAAGTTATCCATTTCATCAATTCCAATTCCACCACTCAAGAAAAACGGTTTGGTGGACGGATAATCATCTAGTATTTTCCAATTGAAGGCATACCCATTACCACCAGGCAATCTACCTTTAGTGTCGAACAAAAAATAATCGCAAACTTCTTCATAAACATCGAGTACATCAAAATCAAAATTGTCTTTAATAGAAAAAACTTTAATGACTGTTTTTCCAGTAGATTTTAATAACCTACAAACTTCAGCAGACTCATGACCATGCAATTGTATGACGTCGAGTTGATACTTCTCTATGTGCTGAACAATATACTCTACAGGCTTATCGACAAACACACCAACTTTTTGAATGGACTCCGGTAATATTGGGATATTGCCTTCAAAACATCGTGAAGAAGGTTCGTGAAAAATAAAACCAAGATAATGAGGTTGCAATCCTGCAACTTCCAAAATATTATCTTGATATTTCATACCACAAACTTTAAGCTTCATGATTAAGATCTATTATGAATTGTGCGGCGCTTCCACCAGGATTATTGGTTTTCATAAAGTTTTCTCCAATCAAAAATCCTTGATAATCATATTTCTTGAGTTCTTTTATGGCTTCAATTGAACTGATTCCACTTTCTGAAACTTTGATAAAGTCTTTTGGGATTTCATGACTCAACATCTTACTGGTGTTTAAATCTACTTCAAAGCTTTTAAGGTTACGGTTGTTAACACCAATCATATTTAATGAAGGCATTATTGATCTATGTAATTCTTCAAGGTTATGGACCTCCAAAAGCACTTCAAGGTTTAGGCTTTGTGCCAATTCAGAAAATTTCTTGATTTCTTCTTTTGAAAGTACTGCCGCAATCAACAATATTACGTCGGCTCCCCATGATTTGGCTTCAATGATTTGATATTCATCAATTACAAATTCTTTCCTTAAGAGTGGAAGCTTACAGGTATTACGTGCCACCAGGAGATCCTCAAGGGATCCTCCAAAGTAGGTAAAATCAGTAAGCACAGACATCCCACTTACTCCAGCTTTTTCAAAGCCTTCGGCCACATTATGAACGTATGCGTGTTCGTTGATTACCGATTTAGAAGGTGATCGTCGTTTAAATTCGGCTATAATCCCAGTTCTATCACTTCTAATTCTCTGCGTTAAGGATATGGTTTGGCGGTCAAATATAATTTTTTGTTCCAACTGTTTAGTAGAGATCAAAGCTTTACGAGCTTCTACTTCTTTATATTTATCGTGTACTATTTTGTCCAGGATATTCATGCGCTAAGATTGATCAATTTTTCCAAACTTTTTTTAGCATTTCCACTCATTAGGGATTCCTTTGCTAAATTGAACCCTTTGTGATGATCTATTTGTTTTGCAGTTGCTATGGCAAGTCCTGCATTAGCACAAACCACATTATTTTGAGCAACTGTACCATTTCCATTAATAATATCTACAAATACTTTAGCAGAATCTTCTACTGAGGATCCACCAAAAATCTCATTTGGCTGGACTTGGTTAACACCTAGATCAATTGGTGATATCACTGTTTCAGCATTGTTTGAAATGATCTTGGTATCACCAGTCAAGGAAATTTCATCATAGCCATCAATAGCGTGTACGATACTGTAATTTTTATCAGTTTGCTGATATAAATAACCATACAAACGTTGCAATTCTAAATTAAATACACCTACCATTTGATTCTTAGGAAATGCAGGATTGACCATAGGGCCAAGCATATTGAAAAAGGTCTTTACACCCAGTTCTTTACGTATTGGGGCCACATTTTTCATAGCTGGATGAAATAGGGGAGCATGTAACACACAAATTCCAGCCTGATCAATACAACGCTTTAAGTGATCGGATTCATTTGTAAACTTAATACCTAAATACTCCATAACGTTGGAAGATCCACAGGCTGAAGAAACTCCATAATTTCCATGTTTTGCAACAGGAACACCTGCTCCAGCGGTTACAAATGACGATAATGTAGAAATATTGAAGGTGTCTTTGCCATCACCTCCTGTTCCGCATAGGTCAATTGGTTCGAATTCTTCAAGATCGATTGGAATACAAAGTTCTAACAAAGCATCTCTAAAACCACGCAATTCCTCTATGGTGATACTTCGCATCATAAATACCGTTAGAAAAGCGGCAATTTGACTTTGGTTATAGTCTCCATTCGAAATATTGACCAACACTTGTTTAGCTTCTTCACTAGAAATGCTTTCGTGATTGATCAATCGATTTAACAACTGCTTCATACCTTAATTATTTAACCAGTTTTCAAGCATTTTCTTTCCGTTTGGCGTTAGCACAGATTCTGGATGAAATTGAACTGCCTTTACATCATACTCCTTGTGTTTTATTGACATGATCTGACCACTAGTGTCTTTAGAAGTCACTTCAAGACAATCTGGTAATTCAGGATGTACCACCCAAGAATGGTAACGACCAACCTCAAATTCATGAGTTAGATCTTGAAATAAAGATTCATCATCTCTCACAACGTGCACTGTAGTAGCTACGCCGTGGAAAACCTCATCTAGATTAACTAAGGTCCCGCCAAATACTTCGCAAATGGCTTGTTGACCTAAACAAACACCTAAAATGCTTTTTGTAGACGCGTATTGTTTAATGATCTCTTTTAGTAATCCAGCTTCATCTGGAATACCTGGACCTGGCGACAACACTATTTTTTGAAACGGTTTTACGTCATCCAGATTAAGTTTATCATTTCTATATACTGTGACTTCACAACCTAATTCTTCGAGGTGATGCACAAGATTGTATGTGAAGCTATCATAATTATCTATAACTAGTACTTTGATCATAGTGATATGCGTTCTGCTATGGTTATGGCCTTGGTTAAGGCGCCTAATTTATTGTAAACTTCCTGTAATTCATCGTCAGGATTTGATTTAGCCACGAGTCCCGCACCAGCTTGCCAATGCAAATTGTGGTCTTTGCTCAAAAAAGTGCGTATCATGATGGCATGATTGTAGTTTCCTTCGAAATCCATAAAACCAATCGCTCCACCGTAATATTTTCGCGAGGTTTTCTCATAGTCTTCAATGAGTTGCATGGCACGATGTTTTGGCGCACCACTTAGTGTTCCTGCGGGAAAAGTATCAGCCACAACTTGCATGGTAGAGCTATGTTTGTCAATGTTTCCTACAACTTTACTCACCAAATGAATAACATGCGAAAAAAATTGAACTTCTCTATATTTTTCAACAACAACGTCACTGCCATGGCGGCTCAAATCATTACGTGCGAGATCTACTAGCATAACATGTTCAGCATTCTCTTTGTCGTCAGTAACTAACTTTTCTGCCAGCTTAGCATCTTCAAGATCATTTCCACTTCGTCTAAATGTACCTGCAATGGGATGAATTTCGGCATGACCATCATTAACGATTAATTGTGCCTCTGGCGAGCTCCCAAATATCTTAAAGTTGCCATAGTCAAAATAGAAAAGGTATGGCGATGGGTTAATACTGCGTAAAGCACGATAAACATTGAACTCGTCACCCTTAAATTTCTGCTGAAACTTCCGAGATAAAACCAACTGAAAAACATCTCCTCTAGCGCAGTGTTTTTTCGCGAGATCAACATGCTCTTTATATTCATCATCGGTTAAATTAGATGTAATTGTGCCTTGAGATCTAAACTCGTATGAAGCAAAATTCTTCGCTTTAATTAAATGGTGAATAGTGTCAATATTGCTTTCAGAATCATAACAATGCGCAAAAATATAGGCTTCATTCTTAAAGTGATTTATGGCAATTATGTTTTGATACACCGCATAATAAATATCTGGAATATCTATAGAATTGGCTTTTATTGAAATGTCAACATCTTCAAAGTACTTCACAGCATCATAAGCCGTATAACCAAAGATACCATTGTTTATGAATTTGAAGGATTCATCCGTTTCTACTTTAAAGTGTTGGGTAAAATCATGTATACACTCAGCGACATCAACATTTTGAGCATTTAATTGAGACTTTTGACCATCAGGAAATTCTTGAATAATGGTATCGCGTTCTACCTTAATAGAGGCAATAGGATTAAAGCATATGTATGAGAAGCTATTGTCATTGGCATGATAGTCACTACTTTCTAACAATATACTATTAGGATACTTGTCACGAATCTTAAGATAAATACTCACTGGAGTGATAGTATCGGCCAGTATTTTTTTATAGTTTGTTTTTAAATGATACATAAAACGCATTAAAAAAGGCTTGTCGTGAATGACAAGCCTTGTTATTTATTCTAATATACAATGGTCTATTTCACGAAATTGAAAGTCGTAAAGTCCACCACCATGTATTTGTATGATTTAATTTCATTTGTTGTGGTCAAATATAGAAATGATAATTATTAAATCAAATTAATACTTAAAAAATCGATTAAAGTTTTTAAAATGGCTACTAACATGAGATAATGAGATAATATTATGTTAAAATAATCTGCATCTGACGTATGATTTTTAAATTTATAACATGAAAAAACTACTTCTGCTCTCAGTACTAATGATCGTAGCTTGTGATCGAGATACCAAAGAAGAAAACTTACTGGCTGATTCTTCCGCCAAAGAGATCATCGCCAATCAATTGGCTGTATACGATTATGATGGCATAGAACAATTTTTGACAACGACAGATGATAAGGTGCATGTTGTGAATTTTTGGGCTACCTGGTGTAAACCATGCATTAAAGAATTACCCTATTTTGAGGAGGTTAATGCCAACTATGACAAAAAGGAGCTAGAAGTACTTTTAATTAGTCTTGATTTCCCTGCCCAATTTGAAAAACGATTAATTCCCTATATTAATGAGAATAACCTAAAATCAAAGGTTGTGGCTTTGGATGATCCAAATATGAATTACTGGATTCCCAAAGTAGATGCCTCTTGGACTGGAGCTATTCCTGCTACAATAATTTATACTAAAGATAAGCGTCAGTTTTATGAACGCTCCTTTACATATGAAGAATTAGAATCTGAAATAAAACAATTTTTAAAATAAAACAACACACCATGAGAACACTAAAAACATTAATGCTTTTTGTTGCCGTATTTGCTCTTACGTCATTTACAACTACTACAAAAGAGGGAGGTTATAAGGTTGGTGATATGGCTACCGATTTTGAACTTAAGAATATTGATGGTGAAATGATCTCTTTGGCAAATTATAAAGATGCTAAAGGATTTATTGTCATTTTTACCTGTAATACATGCCCTTACGCCGTAGCTTATGAAGATCGTATAATCGATTTGGATAAAAAATATGCGAGTAAAGGTTATCCAGTTATTGCCATAATGCCTAATAATACCGATGTAAAACCTGGGGATAGTATGGAAAACATGCAAAAACGCGCGGCATCTAAAGGATTTACTTTTCCATATTTAATGGACGAAGGTCAAAAAATATATCCACAATATGGTGCTACCAAAACACCACATGTATATATTTTGCAAAAAACAGATAAAGGGAATCAAGTAAAATATATTGGTGCTATTGATGATAATTATAAAGATGCAGCCTCAGTAAATACCAAGTATGTGGAAGATGCTGTCGATGCTTTGTTAGAAGGCAGGGAGATAAAAGAAACCTCTACTAGGGCCATTGGATGCACAATAAAAGTATGATTTTAAAATCCGAAGTTTTTCTTCGGATTTTTTTTTGCTTTATAATATGAATAAGAAATGTTAAATTTGAATTACAGTCATGGCAGATCTTACAGTCACAGAATGGAAATCAAAGCTACAGCAGGACAACAATGCTGTGGTTTTAGATGTACGCACACCTGCTGAATGTGATGAGGGAATAATTCCTAATGCACAGCTTCTCGATATTTATAGTGGACAAAATTTCATTGATGGTATAGAAGCATTAGACAAGACAAAAAGTTATTATGTATACTGCCGTTCGGGGGCTCGAAGCGCTCAAGCCTGTTCAATTATGAAACAACTCGGAATTGATAAAGCCTATAATCTCAAGGGAGGAATCTTGGCATGGGATGGCGAGATCGTCCGTTAAATATTAAAGAATGAGAAATATTATTGTATTACTGTGCTTTACATTAATGATTACTAATTGTAAAGACGAGCCTACGCCAGAGAGTAAATTGATAACAACAGAAGAATTGGTGGATTATATGAAAATTGAGGATATACAGTTAGTTGATGTTAGGACACCTGAAGAATATCAAGAAGGTTATATTGACGGTTTTCAAAATATAGATTATTTGGCCGATGACTTTGATAAAAAAATGGAAACCCTTGATAAATCCAAACCTGTAATTGTTCATTGCCGATCTGGAAAGCGTAGTGCGAGCTGTGCAAAAAAAATGGTTGAAGCCGGATTTGTCAAAGTATATGACCTTGATGGCGGCATAGCCAAATGGATCGCCGAAAAGGGTGAAGTGATCCTTCCTGAATAGTTTGCATTACTAACCTCTGATTAAGGTAGTATGAGTTCAAATGAATTTCAAGACAAGTTAAAACTGATTTCCACAGGGATTGTTACCATTTTTGGTATTATTCTCATGTTGGGCCTTTTGCTATTATTGATGCAACAAGGTGTGATTACTTTGAATTCTGATGATTTGGAGGAGGAAGTAGTGTTTATTGACCTTGATTATGTGGCTCCATACAATGATTATTTTGATGTGGCTTTACTGGACGATTCGCCAGATAATGAAATTATTAAATATGGCTTTGAACTCTTTAAAAATACCCCTGATTATATAGGTCCTGATAATGGCGATCCCGATATGGTCTATTCAGGAAATAACCTATCGTGCAACAATTGTCATCTCTTTGCAGGAACCAAAAAATATGCCGGAGCCTTGATAGGCATTATTCAAAGATTTCCACAATATCGAGGACGCGAGGATAAGATTGGAACTATTGAAGAACGTATTCATGGCTGTATGGAACGCAGTATGAATGGTAAACCAATGCCTGACGATAGTAAAGAAATGAAAGCCATTATCAGTTATATGGAATGGTTGGGTAGAGACGCGCCAGAAGATGGCACCTTCGAAGGCTCGGGTTTTGTTTCGATAGAGATTCCCAATAGGGCAGTAGATCTAAATAATGG
>CAYZKX010000008.1:0-2724 GCA_964479055.1 uncultured Flavobacteriaceae bacterium | reverse complement strand
CAATTTGGAAGTTGATTTTCCCGATCTAAAACGAAAGCCAGTCTCAACACCTTATCCTCCTTACGCAGATCACTTTACCATTGAACAACATCAGTTAGGCCCATTCCAGCCTATAATGGAGTATTATAAAACAACCTATAATATCATTAAAAAGAAGTAATTTAGGTCAAGACTTATTTAATAACGCATAATTAGGTATCTTTGAAAGAGTGTCATTGGTGATCTACTAAAGGCAGTCAATATATAATTACAATAACTAACGCTATATAATATGAAAACCTATCTAACTACAATCGTACTATTATTTGTTTCGACTATAATGATTGCTCAAGAAAAGCCAGTAAAAATTGTATTTGATGTCACTAGTGATGATAAAAAGGTGCATGAGGCTACTGTGAGACATGTAAAATTCATGTCACAAGCCTATCCCGATTCGGAATTTGAAGTGGTCATGTACAGTGGTTCCATAGATATGGTGCTTAAAGAAAAGTCAACTGTAGCTGTTGATATGGAAGCATTGGCAAAAAAAGACAATATATCTTTTGTTATTTGTGAAGGGACAATGAAACGTCATAAAGTTGACACGTCACAACTTATTAGCGGCGTAACAACTGTTCCTGATGGCATTCTAGAAATTATTATGAAACAAGCCGAGGGCTGGGGTTATATCAAAGAAGGACAATAAATTAACCAATCTAAACCATAGAAAAGGCGTTATAATTTGATTATAGCGCTTTTTTATTTCAAGGTTCTAAAGATTAGATCTTGCATTTTAAGTCTGTTATCCAATGCCAATTTCGAAAAATGAAGCAATGATTTTGCACGATCCAAATTTTGCTCGGGATAAGCTACTTTGTAATATATGTTCCCATTGAGATAATCGGTTAGAGCCCTGGTGCCATGCAAAAATGGCATTAATGAAGCCCCAAGACTTAAGCAGTTTTTTTCCTCATAAGTCAATTTTAACTGTGAGGCGTTTAGTCCTTCCATAAAGGCGGCAACCATTGGCATTTTAAAGGTGATGATGGACAAATCCCTTTCGTCTTCAGCTGCGGGATTGGCAATAGTGCGAATGGCGTCTCCAAAATCGTATAAAAAATAACCTCTCATTATGGTGTCAAGGTCAATTAGGCAAAGGCCTTTATTGGCTCTAAAAAGGATGTTGTTTAGCTTGGTATCATTATGACATATTCGAATAGGTAAATCGGCTAAATAGACTTCACTAAATACGGCACTGTGTTGTTTTACAAATGCTATTGGTTGTTGGGCTTGCACTTTAAGTAAATCAGAAGCTGATTGCAAGGCCTTATCAAATTGAAAAAGTCGTGATGGTAAATGGTGAAAATTTTGAATCGTGTCAGTATAGACATCTTCTGACTGATTTTCTAATAGTTTATGAAATAAACCAATAATCTTACCGGCTTGAAATGCTACCTCTTGATCACTTGTAGTATTGTAAGTTTTACTGTTTTCAATATAGGTCATCATGCGCCAATAACTGCCTTCTAATTCGCAAAGTGTGTTATTATAGGAAGTTCTTAAAAAATCAATCTTCGCATATTCGGGATGAATTAATTTTTTCACTACCAAATCAATATTGGCTTGTAAGGCTTCTACCTGTTTAAAAACATCTGAATTGATGCGTTGAAGAATATAATTATTATTTGGGCTGTGTACTACAAAAGTATCATTGATATAACCTTGTGAAATTGCTGATACATTTACATCTTTAGTGTCAATTTTAAATTGATCCAAGACCGTAGATATAGTATCAGTATACATAAGATTTACCAAATAGGACTAGGGTAGGAACCAGAATTAGTAAGTTCTAATAGTTTATTTACTGCCTCTACCTTGTCATCATAATAAGTTACGCCAAACCAATCACTTTTGGAATCAATCACCTCAACATCTATCAATCCATTGCTCATCATGTCCTGTGCAACAAATGGTAGATAAATCTCATTTTTTTCATGATTAGAAGTATCGTTTAAGAATGTTTTAAAATAACCCAAAATATAATCAAAAATGGAATCGTTGCAGATCCAGAAATTCATAGATACAATCGTTTCTGGCTCCAAAGTAGTTCCTGATTCCTCATCGATGATTGCGCCATTTTCTCTTTTGATTTTGGTGACTTCATTTATAGATAGTAGTTTACCGCCTTCTTCTTTACATACACCTCGTGAAACAGAGCCATGATCAGATAAGGTGTCTTTTAAACTATAACCCACCAGTCCAAATATAGATGTAGAATCTTTTGAATTCATAAATTGCGCTGCTCCTTTAAATGCAGGCTGGCCGTAATAATCATCAGCATTGATAATCACAAAATCTCCTTTAATACAATTCCGGGCAGTCCAAACAGCATGAGCCGTACCCCATGGTTTCTGTCTTTCAGCGACAATTGAAACGCCTTCAGGAATATCATTGATATCCTGCACTAATACATCCAAAGTAACTGTTTGTGGTAACCGTTCAGACAAATAGTCTATTAAAAATTCTTGATTTTGATCCTTTGTAATAATGACAATGTGGTCAAAGCCATTTCTTATCGCATCATAAATGCTGAATTCCATTAAAAATTCGGATTTCGGTCCTAATTCATCAAATTGTTTTAGTTTTCCATATCGGCTGCCACTTCCAGCCGCCATAAGTAGCAATGTCATAACTGTTTTTTTATTTGGAACAAAAATAGAATATTGTGATAAATAGTGGTTAACT
>CAYZKX010000007.1:0-26693 GCA_964479055.1 uncultured Flavobacteriaceae bacterium | reverse complement strand
AGTATGAGTATTTCAGTTTCAATTCTAATCATGGTTTGGATTACGCTGGCAATTGGTAAAGTAAACAATTGTTTGATTTTATAAATAAATTCAGCTAATTTCGTTGAGAAAGCCTTTCCTTATATTTATCATTGTGCATTAACCTACCCCATTTTTAAACTTTAATTCAAAATGAGTTTAAACGACATTCTTGCCATATTTCAGGTTCTCGGAATTTTTGCCGTGCTCTATGGAATAGTAATAGGAATTAAACAACTCAAGCTTGATCGGCAGCAACGTCGTGATCTGGCAGTAATGGAATGTGCCCGATCTTTTGAAGACAGCGAATTTACTGAAGCCTATAGACTCCTGGCAGATCTAAAACCACATTTATCAAAAGAAGAGTTATTAGACCTTGGTGAACGCTATGAGGCAGCCATTATACGCGTAGGTATGAAGTTTGAAACCATAGGACTATTGGTATATAAAGATGTGGTACCTATTGATGCCATTGAGGATCTGGTTGGCGGTGTTGCTATATTGCTTTGGGATGTATTACATAATTTTATTCAAGAATCACGGGAACAAGGGCACCATCCAACTTATTTCGAATGGTTTCATTGGCTCGTTGATCGCTTAAAAGAACGTGGACGTTTTGATGATCAACCTCCTGCATTCGTGGCTCATAAAAATTGGAAACCTAAACTTTAAAACATGGAAAAAGTGCATTCGGTAGAAGAGTATATTGAAAAATATGAAAGATGGTCTGATGCCCTTACATTTTTACGTGACATCATGAATTCGACGGAATTGGTTGAAACACTTAAATGGAGCATTCCAACCTATACCATTAATGGTAAAAATGTTCTAGGTATTGGTGCCTTCAAGAACCACTTTGGCGTTTGGTTTTTTAATGGCGTATTTCTTACTGACAAACACAATATTCTGCGAAATGCTCAGGAAGGTAAAACAAAGGCCATGCGACAACTTAATTTCACATCCATCGATGAGATTGATAAGAATATCATGTTGGAATATGTGCATGAAGCCATAAAAAACCAAAAAGCAGGAAAAGAGGTAAAGGCTGATCGTTCTAAAAAAGAAGTAGTACTTCCTGAAGAGTTAAAAGCAGCATTCAACAGCAATAAAGAACTTGAAACGGCATTTACAAATCTTACACCAGGTAAGCAGCGTGAATATTGTGATCATATAGCCGGTGCCAAGCAGGAAGCAACGCGAATGAGGCGATTGGATAAAGCTATTCCATTAATTTTAAATGGTGTTGGCCTTCACGATAAATACAAAAACTGTTAGAAAAAAAAAGCAGCTCAATGAGCTGCTTTTTTTTCTATTTTTTTGCTGGTGGTGCATTGAGTTTTTGACTCATTTCCATTGAAATGGCCGATCGCTCAAATTTGATCTGACCCGCAGATGTTTCAATTATACAACTGCTGTCCTTATCGCTAATATTCACCACTTTGCCATGAATTCCACTTTTGGTGATGATCTTATCACCACGCTTTAATTCAGCAGCAAATTTCTTTTCTTTCTTTGCCCTTTTCATTTGAGGTGCAATCATAAAAAAGTAAATGACTGCAAACATCAAAATAAAAGGAGCAAACTGATTCAATCCTTCCATTAAGTACTTTTAGTTATGGTTGTGGCCTTCGTGACCAGGCTGAGTACTTGATTTTTTTGCAGGAGTTTGAATCAAACTGCTTTTCGGTGTTTCCGTTAAGGCTGCATTAGGGTCACCTTTAACGAAAGCTTTGATCTTAACTTGCTCTTTACCTTTTTCGGTATTCGCTGTTATAGTCACCGTTTTAGTAACGCTATTTTTACCTTTACCATTAAAGTTAACGGTAAAACTAGCTGATTCACCTGGTGCTAACGGATCTCTACTCCAATCTTGAGGTACTGTACAACCACAGGTACTTTTAATATCAGTAACTACCAATGGTGTTTTACCAGTGTTGGTATAGGTAAATACAGTTTCCACTGGAGTACCATTTTCAATTTCTCCAAAGTCATGCTCAACTTTATCAAATTCCATTACAGGAAAATCGATATTAGCTGCAGCTTGTTCGCGTTCTTCAGTTTGAGAAACGTTTTCAGCACTAATCTTAGCAGTTGCATCTTCTTTACATGAAGTAAATGCTACCATAAACAGGGCACAAAGGCCAAAAATTACATTTTTCATTGTTTAGATTTTTGTTGTCTATTCGTGATAAACTATTGGGTTATTATGTTTATTCTAGTTTTCAGGGCCTAAAAATAACAAATTTTTATTAGAGCAGTCCTCGTCCTGCCTTATTTAACGTTCCTTTATCAGTATATTCTTTCACCAATTTGTCCAATATTCCGTTGATAAAAACATTACTTTTTGGGGTAGAATACTCTTTGGCCACTTCAAGATATTCATTCATAGTCACTTTCACCGGAATGGAGGGAAATTCTTCTATTTCACATATTGCCATTTCAAGTAAAACCAGATCAATGGTTGTAATGCGTTCTTTATCCCAATTCTGTGTTTTTTCGGAAATAATGGTATCGTATTTCTTATTGTGTTTCAAAGTATGTTCTAATAACTCCAAACCAAATGCTTTATCTTCACCATCCTTGAATAATTTAGGCAAAAAATGTCTTTGCGGTATATCTTGATGGGCTTTTCTTAAGAGTTTTAAGATGCTGGTATTGACAACAGGCAGATCATCGATCCAAGTTAACTTTTTGTCTTCAAAATAATCAAAAAGTTTATCATTTGGTGCAATGATAGTTTTATAAAACTCGATTACAAATTCCCTATCGATATTAAATGTAGTTTGTTTATTGATCATATAAGATTTATACAATTCGCTAGATATCAATTCCCGGAATATAACGTCCACATATTCATCATCGAGTTTCCAGGTATCCAATTTGCGTTTTTTAACTTCATCTTTCAATTCTTCATTGCGACCCAACAAATTAAGGATGTGGTTGTTTACAAATTTTGTATTCGGGTTTTTATCTTCTTCAGTAGCGAGATGTTTCTGCTGAATTTTGTTTAAATGATCTTTTGCTTTTAGCTGCACTTCTGTCAACATTGAGAGCATTAACAAATAGAGATCATACATACCATTCATACTCTCCAACAAGAATTGTTGTTGGTCATTAAAGGTTTGATCATTGTCATCTTTAAAGGCATATAATGTTTGCATGACCTTTATTCTGATATGTCTTCTATTCAGCATTATGAAAAAGAACTTTTAAATATTTAAAAAAAGTAAAGGCGAAAGTTTTCCTTTCGCCTTACAAAAATATAATTATTTATTAAGCTATTTGCTATTTTCCAACTTTCTTGCCTCAATGCGTTGCTTTGCAATCGCAAGAGCAGCTTGATGTGTTGTTCTATTGGTTTGCTCTGCACTTGTTAAGATCTCAAGCGTCGTGTTGTAGATATTCTCTGTTTTACGGTTTATTTCAGCTCGTCCATATTTTTCAAGTTCAGCATACACATTAATAATACCTCCAGCGTTGATAAGAAAATCTGGAGCATAGACGATTCCCTTTTCTTGAAGAATCTTACCATGTACTTCTTCATTTGCCAATTGGTTATTGGCAGCACCGGCAATAATAGACGCTTTTAGTTTTCCAATAGTATCATCGTTTATGGTAGCCCCCAATGCACATGGTGCATAGATGTCTACATTTTCACTGTATATATCATCACCTTTGTAGATTTCGGCACCATATTTTTTACTAACATATTCTAAGCGCTCAGTACTAATATCATCAATGATCACTTTTGCACCTTCATGGGTTAGGTTTTCCACAAGTGATTCACCTACATGACCAATACCTTGCACTAGTATCGATCTATCTTCTAAAAGATCAGAACCAAACTTGTATTTGGCTGCAGCCTTCATTCCCATGAATACGCCATAGGCAGTAATTGGTGACGGGTTTCCAGCACCACCTTTAGACTCTGAAATACCTGTTACAAACGGCGTGACCTCGCGAACAAGATCCATATCGGCAGTTTCCATACCTACATCTTCGGCCGTTATATATTTACCACTCAACGAGTGCACAAATTCACCAAAACGCTTCATCAACTCCGGCGACTTTTGAGTTTTAGCATCTCCTATTATCACAGCTTTACCACCACCTAAATTCAAACCTGTGATGGCCGCCTTAAAAGTCATACCACGAGACAATCTCAACACGTCATTTAGGGCTTCCCACTCGCTGTTATATTGCCACATTCGTGTACCACCAAGAGCAGGACCTAACACGGTATTGTGAATACCAATTATTGCTTTTAAACCTGTATCTTTGTCGTTGCAAAAAACAATCTGTTCGTGATCATCAAAAGAGAGTTGTCCAAAAACCGGATCTGATTTTTGTAGGTCCTCAGGGCTAATTATGCTGTTAATCATTGAATTATTCTAAAATTAAGAGAAGTCTAAAAATTTGTTAAATACTCAATTTGAGAGGGCAAAAATAGATGATTATTACGAATTTCGCAATAAACCCCTTGTTAAAATAAAGTTATGTTAATAAGTTTTGATGGATGAAAAAACTGTAAATGAAAGAATTAAGACACCTCAATAAATATTTCTATAAGTATAGATATCGCCTACTTCTTGGAATTTTAATTACCATTGCAGCTAAAATATTTGCACTCTTCACACCACGTTTGGTAGGGCAGTCATTTGACATCATTACCAGCCGATTGAACGATGAGATAAGCCTATCGGTTTTTAGAACAGAATTATTATTGAATATCACCTACATTTTTGTAGCGGCAGTCATTGCTGGTGGATTTACATTTTTAATGCGACAAACTATTATCAACGTTTCCAGATATGTAGAATATGATCTTAAAAATGAGGTTTATGAACAATATCAAAAACTTTCGTTGAACTTTTATAAAAGTAACCGCACTGGTGACTTAATGAATAGAATTACTGAAGATGTGAGCAAAGTACGATTGTATGTGGGACCGGCGATAATGTATTCCATAAATATGATCACCCTATTTATTGTGGCTTTGATCTACATGTATAATCAGGCGCCTTCCTTAACACTATATACCATTATTCCGCTTCCTATCCTTTCGATTGCTATTTATTTTCTAAGCAAGGTCATACATGAGCGCAGTACTGTAGTGCAAGAATACTTGTCAAAGCTATCCGCCTTTACGCAAGAATCTTTTAGTGGTATCTCGGTGATAAAGGCTTATGGAATTGAGACACCAACCAATAGTTCATTCAGTACACTTTCATCTGAACAACGCCAAAAGCACATTGATCTGGCGAAAATTAGAGCCTTTTTCTTTCCTTTAATGATCTTATTGATCGGTTCCAGTAATTTATTAGTAATATACATTGGTGGCCAACAGTATATAAATGGTGAAATTGCCAGCTTAGGAATTATTGCTGAATTTATAATCTATGTCAATATGTTGACTTGGCCTGTAGCAGCAATTGGATGGGTAACGTCATTAGTGCAAGAAGCTGAAGCTTCTCAAAAACGTATTAATGAATTCTTAAAAGAGCAACCAGAAATAAATAATACTGTAACTCTGGAAACTCCTATTGATGGGGCAATTGCCTTTAATAATGTTTCATTTACTTATCCCGATACCAATATTACAGCATTAAAGAATATCAGCTTTAAAGTGGCCCAAGGTGACACATTAGCCATAATAGGAAAAACAGGATCTGGCAAATCCACTATATTGGATTTAATAGGCCGCCTATATGATATTAATGATGGAAAAATTACTATTGACAATCAAGATATTGAGAGCTTAAACCTAATTAATCTCAGGGATGCCATTGGATATGTGCCTCAAGATGCTTTTTTGTTTTCAGATTCCATTAAAAATAACATCAAATTTGGCGATGATAACGCAACAGATGAAGCAATCATTCAAGCGGCAAAACACGCTGTTGTACATGAAAATATTATGAAATTCACTAATGGTTATGACACCGTTTTGGGAGAACGTGGTGTGACCTTGTCTGGTGGCCAAAAACAACGTATTTCCATTGCCAGAGCTTTTATTAAATCACCAAATATCTTGTTGTTAGATGATTGTTTGTCGGCAGTCGACACCGAAACTGAAGAAGAGATCTTGAACAACATTGAGCGTGTTTCCAAAAATAAAACAACAATTATTGTAAGTCATCGCATATCATCTGTAAAGAATGCAAATAATATAATAGTCCTTGAAGATGGTGAAATGATACAACATGGTACGCACGAGGAATTGATCAATGTTGAAGGTTATTATAAGGATCTTTTCCTAGCACAACTATCAGAAACCACTGAAAATTAAGGCTTTTACTTCTCATTCAAAGCATCTCATAAAGTACTGCTTGATATTTTGAAATAACGGTGATCAAGGTCAAAAAAATAAATACATCAAAATGTTGGTTGCTATAATTTTTTTTTAGATTTTTGAGTCATCATAAACAACAAGTAACTTAAAAAAAACAACTATGAGTTCGAATGACATGATGGAGAAAGAGGAAATTTATTCTAAAGTATTAAGAGCAGGTAGGCGTACCTATTTTTTTGATGTTAGAGCTACGAAAGCCGGAGATTACTACCTTACGATTACCGAAAGCAAAAAATTTACCAACGACGATGGATCGTTTTTTTACAAGAAACACAAAATATACTTATATAAAGAGGACTTTTCAGAATTCAATAGTATTCTGAAAGAAATGACCGATTATATTATTGATGAGAAAGGTGAAGAAGTTATAAGCGAGCGCCATCAAAAAGACTTCAAAAAGGAAGATGTTGCTGCTGAAACAAGTGACACTGAAAATGCCGAATCAAATTCAACTTCAACTGAGAGTTTTACTGATGTTAATTTTGAAGATATTTAATCACATTTCACTTTAAAACATTTAAACCGTTACTAAATAGTAGCGGTTTTTTTATCTTCGTAGACTAACTCTGTAAAAAATGAAAAAACTTCTTGTACTAGCATTATTAATATCAACTGTTGTTTATTCTCAAAAAAAAGTAGACTTATCTTACTATTTACCACAAAGTTCAAGTTATAACCAGGATATTCCTACTCCTGAAAGTGTCATTGGCCATCAGGTAGGAGAATGGCATGTAACCCATGATAAGTTAGCGCAGTACATGTATGCATTGGCGGCCGCTTCTAACAGAATTACTATCGAGAATCGTGGTACAACTTTTGAAGGTCGACCATTGTTATTACTTACAATAACCTCTCCTGAAAACCATCAAAATTTAGAGACCATCCGTCAGGCCCATATTGATGCTACTGAGAGTAATTCAACTAACACAAATGACAGACCAATAGTAGTTTATCAAGGTTTTTCAATTCATGGTAACGAGGCCAGTGGATCTAATGCAAGTTTACTTGCTGCCTATCATTTAGCTGCCTCTCAAAGTTCTGATGTTAAAGAGCTGCTAGACAATACCATTATTTTATTTGATCCTTCTTTCAATCCTGATGGACTACAACGATTCGCCTATTGGGCTAATACCAATAAAAGTATCAATCTAAATCCGGACCCTAATGACAGAGAATACCGAGAAGTTTGGCCAGGAGGACGTACCAATCATTATTGGTTTGATATGAATCGAGATTGGCTTCCAGCACAATTACCTGAATCACGTGCTCGCATAGTAAGCTTTCATAAATGGTTGCCCAATATATTGACCGATCACCATGAAATGGGAACCAATGCTACGTTCTTCTTTCAGCCTGGAATTCCAAGTAGAACGCATCCATTAACTCCTAAATTAAATCAGGAATTAACCAAAGGTATTGGCGAATATCATGCCAGAGCTTTGAACAAGATTGGCTCCTTATATTACACCGAAGAGAGTTTTGATGATTTTTATTATGGGAAAGGATCTACTTTTCCAGATATCAATGGCGGTATAGGCATTTTATTTGAACAGGCTAGCTCCCGTGGTCACATTCAAGAAAGTGTCAATGGTATATTGACCTTTCCTTTTACCGTTAGAAATCAATTAACAGCGGCTCTTTCAACGCTTGAAGCAGCAAAGAACATGCGTGTTGAAATTTTGGAATACCAGCATGATTTTTTTAAAAATGCAAGAAGTGAAGGTGCACAAGAAGGCAACAAAGCTATTGTGTTTGGTAATCATAAAGATGCGGCAAGAACATACCATCTCGCTGAAATTCTCAACAGGCATAAGATAAAATTTCACGAGGTTAAACAAGATTTTACTGCCAATGGTAAAACCTTCAAAAAGGGATACAGCTATATTGTTCCAAAAAATCAAAAAAACACACGCTTGATCAATGCGATGTTCGAAAAAAGAACATCATTTCAAGATAGTTTATTCTATGACGTTTCGGCATGGACATTCCCATTAGCTTTTGACCTTGATTATGCTGAAAATGTAACTACCGCTAACGCCGGAGAGGTGGTGTCTAACCTTGAAATGAAATCGGGAAATGTCACAGCAAAGAGCAACTATGCATATTTGATGGAGTGGCATGAGTACTACTCACCAAAGCTTCTCAATAAAGTATTGAAAAAAGAACTCAGAGCAAAAGTGGCGTT
The DNA here is from genome assembly GCA_964479055.1 of uncultured Flavobacteriaceae bacterium. GTDB lineage: Bacteria > Bacteroidota > Bacteroidia > Flavobacteriales > Flavobacteriaceae > CAYZKX01. The sequence continues at coordinate 18,138 of CAYZKX010000007.1, read as the reverse complement.
GAAACAATTTAGTTTAAACGGCAAGAAATATGACTATGGAACCATAATGATTCCTGTTCAAAATCAGCGAATGAATGCTGAGGATCTGCATGAATATCTTACCAAATTAGCTCAAGATAGTCATGTGCAATTGGATGCTGTAAATACGGGCTTGACAGAGGGCATTGATTTAGGCAGTAGTAATTTTAGGGCGCTGACTTTACCAAAAATTGCATTAATGGTAGGTGATGGTATTAGTAGTTATGACGCAGGTGAAATGTGGCATTTGTTCGACACTAGATTTGATATGACCGTTACCAAATTGGATACTCGATCATTTGGTCGAACGGATCTAAGTCGTTACAATGTACTTATTGTACCAAACAACTGGTCTGGTTTTGACAAATCAAAAACTGAAAAGATCAAAACCTGGATACAAAATGGTGGTACCTTAATTGCCTATCGTGCTACTTTAAATTGGTTGAACAGCAGTGAATTGTTTAAAATTGATTTCAGAAAAGTTAAGGTAACTGCTAAAGATGTAACTTATGAAGATCGTGGTAATTTTAGAGGTGCCCAAGTTATAGGTGGTGCCATTTTTGAAGCCAAAATTGATCGCACACATCCAATCAATTTTGGTTTTACCAATGATAAGATTGCTTTATTTAGAAATACCACATTGTTTCTGAATCCAGAAAAGAATAGTTATGACAACCCTATTCAATACACCAAAAACCCATTGTTAAGCGGTTATATATCAGAAGAAAATCTGGATAGCTTGAGTTTAAGTGTTCCATTAAAAATAAAGGGCTTAGGTCGTGGACAAATTGTAGCATTAACCGATAACACCAACTTTAGAGCTTTTTGGTACGGCACAAACAGACTGTTATTGAATGCTATTTTCTTTAGACAAGAGCTATAATTTAACGGCTAATATATCCAACAATAATATCGAAATAATATAGAATAGGGCGATATAAAAAGTAAATAAATACGCAATTATTCCACCTATCAAAATTAAGTAGAGAGGTACAAGTACCAAAGCAACAGCAAAACGAAAGGTCCCAATGAATTCTGGCTCCTTAATTTTAGGAGTGATCCAAAACTTCCACAATAAGTAAGGTGGCAGTATATTAGCTATGAGAAGAAATTTAAAAAACTGCTTAACATACTTTAGTTGATCTATTTTTCTTTGACCGCAGTTGTTAAAATTTTGTGCTAAACATGCATTGATGGTTGCTGGATCCAGAAAATCGACATTCAAATCTTTTAACTTTGCAAGGGTTAGATCATAACCTTCTTCATTAATATGCGTTGTTAGTTTTGAAATGGCATTGTGTACATCCCGTTTCAATGCTGTAACTTTTTCATTTGATGGTAAGGCCTGGTATGGTTGGGCAGGAATAGGTTTTCCATAATACAGTGCAACACTATCACCAAATTCTGTGGGTTTAATATAGTTCACTCCAGCTGGAACAAGTTGTAAATCCTTTTCTGGATAGGCTTCAAGGGTACTAAATACGATACGCGTGAAGCCTTTACTCAATGGTCTTACTCTACGTACAAGATTATGACTGCCTTCAGGAAAAACAGCAACGGTTCGGCCTTGACCTAATTGACTAGCAATAAACTCGAACACCGCATTGTTCTTACTAATGGTTTTCCAACCATCTCGAATTCTATACACTGGAATCATATTTAATGATCGTAGTAAGGTATCCACAAACGACTTTTTGAAAACGCTTGCCCTGGTGAGAAAAAAAATAAATCTATCGATATAGGTCACTATAAACAAAGCATCCATTAGGGCGCTTTGATGATTGCCAAGAATAAGCACTGGTTTATTTTTTGGAATATTCTCCCTCCCATAAATGCGAATACGTCTGTAATAAAAAAACAACCCTACTTTAAGGGAGTACTTCACGCTATATAACCAAATATTCTTTAACATAAAACTTACTTAGTAGACCAATAACCAGCCAATAACAAACCTGATATTATATGCCATATTCCCCAAAATGCTGCCAGCAAAGCCATTCCACCAAGACCATTAAAAAATGTAAATATCAGTAAAAGTCCTAAACCAGAGTTTTGAATTCCTGTTTCTATAGCCAACGTTTTTTGATTAGGCACTGATAGTTTAAACGTTCTAGCGAACATATAGCCTAACAAGATCGCCAATAAATTGTGCCCTATACCAATAAATACAACATATTTCACGTGCGTATTAAAGACCTCTAAATTATTACTGAACGCAATAATGACAATAGCAATAAATACAAGTATTGAAAGTGGTTTTAGAATTTTGGAAAGCTTCTGTGCCTGCGTTTCATATTTTTGTCTCACCAACATGCCCAAAAATAATGGTACTCCTAAAATCATAAGAACAACTTTGATCAATTCTAATGGTTCTATAGAAACTGATCGCAATATTTCGGCTGTAGGTTCGTATAAATTCCCATAGATTTGAAAATTGAACGGCGTCATGAACATGGCTAAAAAAGTGGCAAAAGCGGTTAAACTTACTGATAGTGCCGTATTGCCTTTGGCTAAATGTGTCATGAAATTAGAAATATTGCCTCCTGGGCAAGCAGCAACCATGATCATGCCAAGGGCTATACTAGGGTGCGGTTTTATAAGTATTACTAACAAAAAGGTCAGCGCAGGTAATAGAATAAATTGTGAAATAATACCAAGAATTACAATTTTAGGCTTCTCCAATAAACGCTTAAAATCTTCAATCGTAATACCTAAGGCTACACCAAACATTACCACAGCCAGGGCAATGTTAAGTATCCAAAGGCCTTTACTGTCAAAGTTAATTACAACATTATCCAATTCTTGCATAATCTAATGAACCGCAGATCCGTTTTTAATTTTTGTTTCTGGATCTAATAGAATGACATCTCCGCCATTAACGGCGCCTAAAACCAAACATTCACTCATAAAATTTGCAATCTGTTTATCTGGAAAATTAACCACAGCAACAATTTGCCTATCCAACAACTCTTCTTTAGTGTATAGCGTTGTTATTTGTGCAGATGATTTTTTTATTCCGAGGTGGCCAAAGTCAATGGTTAATTGGTAAGCAGGATTTCTAGCTTTTTCAAAATCATCTACTTTGGTTATTGTTCCAATTCTAATATCAACTTTAGAAAAATCCTCGAATGAAATAGAATTTATCATATTTAAATGTACTAATATTTAAATGAATTCATTAAAAATGTAACTCAAAAATCCCGTACTTTTACAGAAAACAGAATAAATGGCTAGGACACCTTCAAATATGTTGCCATTAGGCACAAAAGCACCAGATTTCTCATTGTTTGACACAACCTCTCAAAACACTCTGGATTTGCATCAACTTAAAGGGTTAAACGGCACTGTTATCATGTTCATTTGTAATCATTGTCCATTTGTAGTTCATGTAAACGAAGAACTGGTTAAACTGGCAAAAGATTACTCTGGTAAAGGTATTGGATTTGTTGCTATTTCAAGTAATGATGTAGTCAACTACCCACAGGATGGCCCTGCACTTATGACTCAACACGCCAAAGACAATGCTTACCCTTTCCCTTATTTATATGACGAAACACAAGAAATCGCAAAAGCTTATGATGCGGCCTGTACACCGGATCTTTATTTATTTGATGAATATTTAAATTTGGTTTATCGTGGACAACTTGATGATTCTAGACCTGGTAATGGAATTCCAGTTTCTGGTAGCGATATGCGTCATGCTTTAGATTGTTTATTGGAGAAAAGGACAAACGAACAACCACAGAAACCAAGCATTGGTTGTAACATTAAGTGGAAATAAGTCACTATCTTTAGTTGACTCTTAAAATTAGAGCAATGAGTGACCATAAAATTTTCAAGAACCCTATTCTTGAAAAGCTTTCGAAGACTAATTCCTATGTGGCAATCTCCTTTTATATTGTCACAGCTATTATCATGTGTGTTTATGGCATGTCAACCTATGAAATCACAGGAGGGTTAGTGGCGGTAATGGTTATATTTGGTCTACTGGTTTTTACTTTACTTGAATATTTGTTTCACCGTTTTGTTTATCACTCCGGAGAAGATTATAAAGATCAAAAAAACTGGCAGTATAAGGTTCATGGTGTTCATCATACATACCCAATACAAAAAGACCTTCTTGCTATGCCAATCCCTTTGGCCATAGTCGTTGCCTCGGCCTTTTTCTTATTGTTTTATTGGCCATTAGGTTATCTTAATTTCTTCTTTTTTCCTGGATTCCTATTAGGATATGCTGGATATTTATTTGTTCATTTTAAGGTGCATACTAGTCGTCCACCTAACAATATGCTTAAATATTTATGGAAGCATCATCATATTCATCATTATAAGCATGAGGATAAAGCATTTGGTGTAAGTTCGCCATTTTGGGATCTTGTTTTTAATACAATGCCACCTAAAGATCTCAAAAAAAATTAAAGCCATCCTTTATTTTGCAGCAGATTATGGACATGAGCAAAGTGGTGGTTACTATGCCAAGCGTATTTACCAATGTTTTCCTTTAAAGAGGTTTCTTCATTATGCTCTGGGTGAATAAAAGTCCTTTTTAGCTGAGATTCATTTAATGATCTTAGTAAATAATTGAGTTTTACGTGAACAGCCTTTAAGTGATTCAATGACATTTCAATTGGTGCGTGTTTGGCGTCGTCTAGATTGGCCCATTCTTTTTCAAAATAATATTTGATCACAGGTTTATCCTCGGTAAGTGCCCATTTAAAACGTACATAACTATGGTGGTGGCTGTCTGAAACATGATGAACCACCTGGCGTACAGTCCACCCCTCAGGACGATAAGGTGTGTCCAGTTGCCCATCAGTCAGGTTGCTTACTATAGTCCGAAGTTTGTCAGGGAATTGTTCTAGGGTATCTATCCAAAGTTGAAGATGCTGATAGGTAATTTCAGATGGACATTCAAATTTGCCTATTGGATAACGTAGGGTTTCGAGATCATTCATGCATTAAAGATACGATGCCAATATTATTCTTCTTTTATGAACTTTAAGAAATCTTTTATTTCTTTAGAAGACAACCTAATAAAATAACTGCCTTTCTCCAATCGAGTGATGTTGATCTTAACCTGTCCAGCTTTATTGGCATTGTAATTATTGATTAACCTACCTCTTTTATCAATGACTTCAATCAAAACATTGGAGATTGAAGACTTAAAAAGCAAATTGATATAATTAGGATCTGCATCAAAGAAAACACGAACGCCATTAGGATTAAAATTCTGCTTCTCCAAATCCACCGTTTCATAGTCCACCGGGACAGGTAAAATATCTACAGAACCAAAAAATTCACTTTGTTGCGAAAAGGAAAAAAGGGATACTAAAAGAAGTATGACGAAAACTCTGAGGTCAAGTTTCATAATTTGAGGGATAAGGATTAATTACAACAAATGTAAATAATTTTTATTAATTGCAATAAATATGAACTTTTAACCCTTAAATCCTCAGTTAATTAAGCTACAATATCTACACTAATCCTTTATAAATTTTAAAAAGTCTTCAACAGTATCTGAGTATACTCTAACAAAATAAACTCCGGTTGAGATCGAATTTAAATTGATCGAAATAGTATGTGTTGAAAGCTTCTCCTTTTGAAGTAGAAGTCGTCCATTTACATCTATTATTTCAAGTCTCAAGTTTGACACAGGTCTCTCAAAATATAGATTTAAATGAGTGGAGGTTGGATTAGGGTATAACTTGACACCATTAAGATTATATTCAGGATTAGATAGTGTTGAAACCGTGGCCATATCACTAATTGTTTCACTATTGAGAATCCCATCAATTGAGTAGGCGTCTATTTTGAACCAAATGTCATCGTCGTCATTAACAGTAGGTGATTCCCACAAATAAGAAGATTCAGTCAATCCAGTCGCAATGGATTGAAATGAGTTTTGGTTATCAATGCTATAAGACAAGTCATAAAAAACAGGTCTGCCATCATCAGGGTTACTCAAATTCCAACTTATGGGCGTGAATATATCATAAATGCCACCGCTTGGTGATGCAAATGTGACCTGAGGATCTTCGTAATAATGCAAAAGTTCTGCAAATCCTACACCTGTAACAGAAACACCATTTACAGTTCCTGAAATTGATAATGATCCTTCAAAAAAACGAAATGGTAATTGCACCTCAGTTGTGGTGTGCAAAGCTGTAATTACCAAATCAAGATTATTTGTATCTGAGGTTAGACGCCACTGTTTAGAATAACAATTAACCTCATCATCGGTACAGAAAAAGCCCAAACGTTCAATCTCAAAATCACTTGAAGTATATTGCGTAGTCTCATCAACATAGGCCGCTAAAATGCGATATTCTGGTGTATCAGGTATTAATCTTCCAGATGTAAAAATATTCCAAAGATTCAAGTCCATACCATTGCTTAGTTGCAAGCTAAACCATTCGTATTTTTCTCCGGTTAATGGATTAAAGTCACCATATTGTCGGTCAATCCAAGCTGTTCCAGTTATCGCTTCTGTAGTACCATTTAATGTTAGCGTACCTGTGACAGTATTACTAGTTTGAGAATAATAATAAGTATAATTTACACTACCTTGATCTAAGTAACCATCATCTCCCAGAATCAATGGTCTTTTAGTAGTTTCTAATTCCAGATCCAAAGTTACTGAAGGTGAAGATGCAAAAAGCTCATATTCAAAGGGAATAGGATTTAAACTCCCATCTACTTTGTTTCTCCAATATTCAGTACCTGCCAAAAACACATCAGCCTCAACATCTAAATCTGTTGTAGATAAAGTTGTATAATGCAAGGGCTTCACATCTTGATAAAATGTTCCAGTAGCCTCATCAGTAAGATTCAAAATTCTAAACCCGTCAAACCCATCTTGAGGGTAATGAAAAAAAGTGAACATAAAGCTATAGTTATTGGTTGCCGTACTGATATGTCCAGAAGTATACCACCATTCTATAGGTTCACCGACATGCCGTCCCTCATCGGCAGGAAAAGAGACTAAGCTACCTGCTGGTATATAAGGATAAGTTTTCCAATCCTGGGTATAACCTATAGACACCAATAAAAAAAGCAGCCCCATCAAGTTGATCTTGAGCTTCATATTAATTTGGATTGTTTAATAGCTGTATAAAACTAACTGAAACCCAATGATATCACAAATTATTGGGTCAATAGCTTGTTTTTAATGATTAAAACCAACGTGAGGAGATAAAATGTAAATTTTGGAGTTGAAAAACTATGCTTTCAAGAGTAAAAGCAAACTTTTTTGCACTTCTATTCGCCTTGAGGATTATAATTCTTGATGAACGCTTTCGCTCGTTCATTGCCACTATCCAATTCTAATGTCTTTTTGTAAAAGAAATAGGCTTGCGCACTATCTCCACTACGTTTATAGGCATCAGCCAAGCTATCATATACGTTACTGCTGGTTGGGAATAGTTCGGTATTCATTTTAAAAACAGCTATTGCATTATCATAGTCCCCATCTCTAATATAGCGATATCCTAGCCTGTTAAATCGGTATTCCTCCACCAAGTTGCTATTGGAATCCTGAGCTCTAATATTGGCATAGCCTTCCAAAGCCATCTCAAAATTTTTGTCTTTTAAATATTCACTAGGCGTTTTAAATGAATCCGCCACCTTTATATAGTCATAGGTCACTTTTTCTTCATTATCAGGATCAACAGTTGCAAGATAAAAAGCTTTAGTTTCGGGGTGTTCAACAAATCGCAATTTCTTGTACATGTCAGCAATAAAAATGGTATTCTCATCTGTAACCACGGGCTTTACATCATCTGCACCACGCCATTTTAAAGCTAACTTATCATCGTCAAAATAGACCTCCATAGTTTCGTCTTGTGTATAGAGGTATTTACCTGCGGCCTGTTTTTTAAAGGCTTCGGTGAATTCTACATTATTAGAACAACTCCAGGAAATGATCATTAATAAAACGACCGAAAAAATAAACTTGGTTTTCATAGTTTTAGGTGTTTGGTTGGTTTAATGCTAAAAAAAAAAGCCTCATTTAACAATGAGACTTTTATTTTAAATTTTCGTTACGTAAAAACTCAAAAAATTATTTGACTTTCATGAGTTCCACATCAAATATTAGCGTTGCATTAGGTGGAATTACACCCCCAGCTCCCCTACTACCATAGGCTAGATCACTTGGTATTACTAAGCGTGCCTTATCACCTTCTTTAAGTAGTGCGATACCTTCATCCCATCCAGGGATCACTTGACCTACTCCCAACGGGAAATCAATAGGTTGATTTCGTTTGTAAGAAGAATCGAAAACGGTACCATCGGCCAATTGACCCTTGTAATGCACAGATACTGTTTTACCTTTTTCAGCCTGTATTCCGGTACCTTCCTGAAGCATTTTATAGCGTAGTCCACTATTGGTTTTCTCAAATCCTTCCGATAATTTTTTCAATACTTCCTCTTGTGCTTTTTTTTCATCTAATAATCGTTGTTCACGTGCACCTTCGAAGGTCCTAAATGCTTCAATAGCATTAAAATTCTCGGCTTCACTTCCAACTCTTACAATTTCCAACGTCACAATGGTATCATCTTGAGCTATTGCATCAACCACATCCTGACCTTCCACTACTTTACCAAATACCGTATGGTTATTGTCTAACCAGGGCGTTGCCACATGCGTTATAAAGAATTGACTGCCATTGGTTCCAGGTCCGGCGTTAGCCATAGATAGAATCCCAGGTCCATCATGCTTTAAATCGGGATGAAACTCATCATCAAACTGGTATCCTGGGTTACCTGTTCCAGTTCCTTGTGGGCATCCACCTTGAATCATAAAGTCGGAGATCACCCGATGGAATTTTAAGCCATCGTAATACGGTGTTCCCTGAGGCTTAATGGCATTTTCTAACTGACCTTCAGCTAAGGCTACAAAATTACCAACTGTACCAGGAGTTTTTTCATGTTCTAAGGCCACAAGTATTGCACCCTTAGATGTATTAAATTTAGCGTATAAACCGTTGTCCATATCATTAGTTTTTTCGAGCGGCAAATATAGGAATATAAGTTAGAAGAATGAAATGTAAAACGTCCTAAAAAAGTGTAAATTTCATTAAAAAAATGAGGTCATTTAATTGGCAACTTCGCTAATGAACTTAATGCGGTACAAGCGTAATTCTTCATCTTCATAATCGCCATCGAACTCTTCAACGGCATCAGAAATTTTATCAGACTCAGCCTCCATAAAATATTCGTGTATCTCCTCTTGTTGATCCTCATCCAATATTTCATCGATCCAATAGGAGATGTTCAACTTAGTACCAGAAAAAACAATGGCTTCCATTTCCTTTATGATCTCAGGCATCTCCATACCTTTAGCCGAGGCGATATCATCAAGTGGTAATTTGCGATCTATATTTTGAATTAAATATAACTTAAGCGCTGAATTTGAACCCGTGGACTTAACCACCATATCCTGTGGTCGAACAATATCATTCTCTTCAACATACTTTGATATCAGCTCGACAAAAGGCACACCATACTTTTTGGCTTTTCCTTCACCAACGCCATGAACATTTGATAATTCATCCAACGATATTGGGTATTTGAGCGCCATATCTTCTAAGGAAGGGTCTTGAAAAATAACAAATGGAGGAACGCCTAATTTTTTGGCGTTGTCTTTACGTAAGTCCTTTAGTATTTTAAGCAGTGCTTCATCAGCCACTCCACCTCCACCTTTAGAGGCCGTAATGATACTATCGTCTTCAACCTCATCGTAAACGTGATCTTCACTCATCATAAACGACACTGGATTGTTGACAAATTGAGTGCCTTTTTCAGTTACTTTAACCACACCATAGGTTTCAATATCCTTTTTTAGCATTCCGGCCACAAGTAACTGCCTAATTAAGGCCATCCAAAATTTCTTATCGTGATCTCTGCCTACACCATACACCTTGTTCTCATCGGTTTTGTGAGATTTGATAAGTGCATTGGAAGTTCCAACAAGCACATTTACAAGGTCTTTAGGTTTATATTTTTCGTTAGTTTTTATAACGGCATCGATTAAAGTGGCAGCTTCATCTTTAGCTTCGTTCATTTTTTTAGGATGACGTACATTATCATCCATATCGCCTCCTTCACCTGTTTCATTATCGAATTCTTCGCCAAAATAATGAAGTATGAATTTTCTTCTAGAGATCGATGTTTCGGCATAAGCTACAACCTCTTGTAATAAGGCATGACCAATTTCTTGTTCTGCCACAGGTTTACCTGACATGAATTTTTCTAATTTTTCAATGTCCTTATAAGCATAAAAAGCAAGGCAATGGCCTTCACCACCATCACGACCTGCACGTCCAGTTTCCTGATAATAACTTTCTATACTCTTTGGAATATCATGATGTATCACAAACCGCACATCCGGTTTATCAATGCCCATGCCAAAGGCTATTGTAGCGACCACCACATCGGCGTCTTCCATTAAGAACATATCTTGATGTCGCGCTCTTGTTTTTGCATCAAGACCAGCGTGATATGGTACGGCATTGATCCCATTGACCTGAAGTACTTGAGCCAGCTCCTCTACCCGTTTTCTGCTTAAACAATAAACAATTCCCGATTTACCTGAATTTTGCTTAACAAAGCGAATAATATCGGCATCTACTTGTTTAGTTTTAGGTCGAACTTCATAATATAAATTTGGTCGATTAAATGATGCTTTAAAAGTCTTAGCATCGGTAATTCCCAAGTTCTTTAATATATCTTCTTGTACTTTAGGCGTCGCTGTAGCTGTCAAGCCTATAATAGGTATATTATCACCAATGCGTCCAACGATATTACGTAAGTTTCGATATTCTGGTCGGAAATCATGACCCCATTCACTTATACAATGCGCCTCATCGATAGCCATAAATGAAATCTCTTGAGATTTTAAGAAATCTACATTCTCATCCTTTGTAAGCGATTCAGGGGCAACATAAAGTAATTTAGTGATCCCATTATTGATATCAGACTTCACTTGCTTCACTTCTGTTTTATTCAATGATGAATTTAGTACATGCGCGATGCCATCCTCTTTAGAGACACCTCTAATTGCATCTACTTGATTTTTCATCAAGGCGATCAAAGGCGAAACTACAATTGCCGTTCCTTCATGCATCAATGCCGGTAACTGGTAACACAATGATTTACCACCTCCAGTAGGCATAATAACAAAGGTATTGTTACCCGCCATCAAGCTATTAATTACATCTTCTTGTAGACCCTTAAATGAGCTAAATCCAAAATAGGCCTTGAGCGCTTCATGCAACTTCGTTTTTTCTCTACTCAGTAATCCCTCCATCTGTTTAATTGTAGGCTCTAAATAAGGTATCTGTGAAGTAAGTTATTTGATTTCTCCTTATTTAGATTTCTCTCATAAATATTTTTTGTTTTTTTGTAATGGTATTTAAAGATAACAAATTCTTTAAATGCATCAAACCCAAAATTCTTAAATTTTGAATACAACAAATTCAATTTTAAAAATCGCTAAAGAGGCCATCTCTATTGAAAGTGAGGCGATCGCTCATTTACTTGATTTGATAAATGAGGACTTCGCCAATGCCGTTGAATTAATATATAACTCCAAAGGTAGAGTCATAATTACTGGCATAGGAAAAAGCGCTATTATCGCCAATAAAATCGTTGCGACATTAAATTCTACTGGAACACCGGCAATATTTATGCATGCAGCTGATGCTATACATGGTGATCTTGGACTTATATTGAAGGATGACGTGGTTATTTGCATTTCAAAAAGTGGTAATACTCCCGAAATCAAAGTATTGGTTCCACTAATTAAAAATGGTCCTAATAAGATGATAGCCATTACAGGGAATACGGATTCTTACTTGGGACAACAGGCCGATTATGTTTTAAACACATTTGTTGAAAAAGAAGCTTGCCCTAACAACCTTGCTCCTACAACAAGTACAACTGCTCAACTTGTAATGGGTGATGCATTGGCCATTTGTTTACTAGAATTACGTGGATTCTCAAGCAAGGATTTTGCAAAATATCATCCTGGCGGTGCTTTGGGTAAAAAATTATATCTCAGAGTTAGTGATCTCTCCTCAATCAATCAAAAACCACAAGTTACACCTGATACCAAACTCAAAGATGTAATTATTGAAATTTCCGAAAAAATGTTGGGAGTCACGGCAGTAGTTGAAAACCAGGAAATTGTAGGCATAATTACTGATGGCGATCTCAGGCGCATGCTAAGCACTACCGATTCATTCATGGGATTAACCGCGAAAGATGTTATGAGTAGGTCACCAAAACGTATCGATAATAATGCTATGGCCGTGGACGCTATGGAATTATTGGAAGAACACGGTATTTCTCAGCTTTTAGTTGAAGACGAAGGAAAATATGCAGGAGTTGTGCATTTACATGATTTAATTAAAGAAGGCATTTTATAATGGGCAAAAAGAGTACCGATGAAATGTCGTTTTTGGACCATCTTGAAGATTTAAGATGGCATTTGATTCGAGCTACTTTAGGTATTGTTATTGCAGGAACTGTAGCTTTTATTTTTAGTAGAAGCATTTTCAGGGTTATCATTTTTGGACCGCTTAGCATGGATTTCCCAACTTATAGTATGCTATGTAAAGCCGCTACTTTTTTAAATATTGAAAGTTCATTTTGCGGTGAACAACTGCCCATGATCATACAAAACCGAACCATGGCTGGTCAATTCTCGGCCGATATATGGACTTCCATAACAGCAGGTTTTATTATTTCATTTCCTTATGTACTCTATCAGTTTTGGTCCTTCATAAGTCCAGGATTACACGAGAAAGAGCGCAAATATTCTAGAGGCTTCATCTTTGTTGCATCTTTCTTATTTTTTATTGGAGTTCTTTTTGGCTATTTCGTTGTTTGTCCATTATCAATTAACTTTTTGGCGAATTATAATATTTCTGATGTAGTTGATAACCAGATCGATATCAGTTCATACATTGCACTAGTGCGTTCAACAGCACTGGCATCGGGAATTATTTTTGAGTTGCCAATTATTATCTATTTTCTAACCAAAGTTGGATTAGTCACACCGCAATTCCTTAGAAAATACCGGAAATATGCATTGGTCATTGTACTTATTTTATCTGCAATTATTACACCACCAGATATTGCAAGTCAAATAATTGTAGCTATTCCAGTTCTTATATTATATCAAATTAGCATCTATATATCAAAAGTTGTGGTGAGAAGACAACAAAAAAAAGCAAAGGCAAATGGCTAATACTGTAACCGAATTTAATGACTATCGTTCTAAAATGAATGATAAAATACTTGCTGATAATAATAAGATCATCAAGCGTATTTTTAACTTAGATACTAATGCGTTTCAAGAAGGCGCGTTGGATAAAAAAACTAAAGAACTACTCGGACTGGTAGCCTCAACCGTGTTGCGCTGTGATGATTGTGTTAAATATCATTTAGAGACCTGTTATAAGGAAGGATTGACAAAAGAAGAGGTTGTTGAGGCTTTAAGTATTTCAACCTTGGTAGGTGGAACCATAGTGATTCCTCATTTACGCCGTGCTTATGAATATTGGGATGCTCTAGAACAACATGGTTAAACTTTTAATAAAAAGGCATATCAAGGCTATATGCGTATATGATTTTAGTACTTTTGACGTTGAATAGACAGTTATGATTTTACGTGCCGATAATTTAATGAAATCGTATAGTGGCCGAAAGGTGGTCAAAGATGTCTCTCTAAAGGTAGAACAGGGAGAAATTGTTGGGCTACTTGGTCCAAACGGAGCAGGAAAAACGACCTCGTTTTATATGATTGTTGGATTGATTAAGCCAAATGGTGGCCGTATCTTTCTGGATAATCAGGAAATCACACATTATCCCATGTACAAGCGCGCTCAAAGTGGTATTGGGTATTTGGCTCAAGAGGCTTCCGTTTTTAGAAAATTGAGTATTGAAGATAATATTTTGAGTGTGTTGCAAATGACCAAATTATCTAAAAAAGAACAACACAAAAAAGTAGAATCGTTAATTGAGGAATTTGGACTGGGACATATTAGAAAAAGTCGAGGTGATTTACTCTCAGGAGGTGAACGCCGACGTACAGAGATCGCCCGGGCCTTAGCAACAGATCCTAGTTTTATTTTGTTGGACGAACCATTTGCTGGAGTTGATCCCGTAGCTGTAGAAGACATTCAACGCATTGTAGCGCAACTCACTAAAAAGAACATTGGCATATTAATTACCGATCACAATGTTCAAGAAACACTAGCCATAACAGACCGCACTTATCTTATGTTTGAAGGTAATATTCTTAAGGCTGGTCGTCCTGAGGAACTTGCCGAGGACGAAATGGTGCGTAAGGTATACCTTGGTCAAAACTTTGAACTCCGTAGAAAAAAATTGGAGTTTTAAGGTTTAACTTTTAAAACTCTTAATTATCAATTTTACAGTTTTATAGCCTATCAAGGCCAACGTTCCAACGGCCAGTCCAGATGCAAAATCTCCCACAATACTAGGCCAACTTTCAAAAAGATGATGGAGGAATTCTATGTTGTGATTAAATATACCGCCAGCTACTAATAATAAGGCTAATGTGCCAATCACAGCTAGTGATTTAATTACCCATGGTAGTGCATTGACCAACATTCTACCAATGAAGCTTACTATAGTACTTTTACCTTTACTAATTTGAATTAATTGGAATCCGAAGTCATCCATTCTCACAATTAGAGCCACAATACCATACACTCCTACTGTAGCAATAAGGGCCACTATTGAAACTACTAATATTTGAAATAGCAGCTTTTCTTCCAATACTGTTCCTAAGGCAATGATGACAATCTCTACGGATAAAATGAAATCGGTTATTATTGCAGATCTTATTTTCGTTTTCTCCAATGCAACAATTTCCTCAGAAGTCAAATCACCAGACTTCTCGGTCTTGGCTGTTTGTTGATGGGGAAAAAAGAACTCAAAAATCTTTTCGGCGCCTTCAAATGCCAAATACACACCTCCTAATACCAAAATAGTTGTAACAGCCCAGGGTAAAAATGCACTAAATAAAAATGCTATGGGTAAAATAATGAGTTTATTCACAAACGATCCCTTGGTAATTGCCCATAGTACTGGTAATTCTCGCGATGAGACAAAACCTGAGGCCTTTTCGGCATTAACAGCTAAATCGTCACCTAGGATTCCTGCTGTTTTTTTAGTAGAAATTTTACTCATGGTTACTACATCATCCATAAGTGCTCCTATATCGTCAAGCAAAGCAAAAAATCCAGAAGCCATAAATTGCAATTTATTTATGAGTTAATAAGGCGGTGCTTAAATAAATGAGAACGATTAGAGGAATAGCCGCAAACTTTAAAGTAACCAACAAGCCAATTGAAAGTATGATTAAAAAATAGCGAAACTTATTCTCTTTAAAGGCCCAACTCTTAAATTTAAAGGATAAAAATTTAAGTTTAGAATTTAACAAGTAACAACTTATAAGCGTAAGTCCAACTAATAACCACTTATTAAGTATCAAATCAAATAAAAAGCTATCACTTTGATATTCTAAGATTAAGGGTAACGATACAATCAAAATGGCATTCCCTGGAGTTGGCAATCCAATAAAATGGTCTGATTGTTCCGAACTAACATTGAACTTAGCCAATCGATAGGCCGACGCCAAAGTGATCAATAATCCCAGCATTGGGATTAGATCTTTGTCAAACGTTAAGGATAATATAGGATCAAGATCGGAGTTCCATTCAACTGAAAACGCAATGGCCAATAACTTATACATAATAATGCCTGGCACCAATCCGCTGGTCACCATATCAGCCAAAGAATCTAATTGTACTCCTATCTCACTTTGAACATTGAGCTTTCTGGCGAGAAAGCCATCAAAAAAATCAAAAAATATACCCAAAAATACAAACACCGCAGCTGCTACCAACTGATCATTAACCGCAAAAATAGTGGCTATACAACCACTTAATAAATTCAATAATGTAATGAGGTTTGGAATAAGTTTTTTCAATAGAAAACGAATATTTACGTAAAAATAATAAACTATTTTAGTCTTGCCCTTTAAAGGTACAATATCTATCAAAAATTAGAGTTTATAAGGTTAATTACGCATATTTGCATAAAAATTTGCCATTGAAAAGATTTACGGTTGTAATACTTCTTTTTAGCGTGGCATTTTCCCACGCTCAAACCACCAGAAAATATTCCAACGAGTTTATGAACATTGGTGTTGATGCTAGTGCCCTTGGTATGGCCAATGCTGTTGTCGCTTATACAGATGATGTCAATTCAGGATATTGGAATCCGGCTGGATTAGTCAATCTCGAAGACAATCAATTGGCCCTTATGCATTCTAGTTACTTTGCCAATATTGCTAACTATAACTATATCGCTTACGCCATGCCTTTAGATGATGTTAGTGCCATTGGTGTATCATTTATTAGATTTGGTGTTGATGATATTTTAGACACCACTCAATTAATCGATGAACAAGGCAATATTAATTACAATAACATTAATTTGTTCTCGGCCGCCGATTACGGATTGACTTTTTCTTATTCAAGGCGTTTACCAGTACCAGGATTGAGCTATGGTGCAAATGCTAAGGTCATTAGACGGGTTATTGGAGATTTTGCCAGCTCATGGGGTTTTGGATTGGATTTTGGTATCCAATTTGAAAGTGACAATCAATGGTATTTTGGTGTTATGGCGCGGGATATTACAACTACTTTCAATGCCTGGGCCATTGATGATGAAAAACTAGCTCAAATTCAAGGTGCAATTGAAGGGCAAAATCAAGAAGCGCCAGAAGGCACAGAATTGACGCTCCCTAAGTTACAATTGGGTGTGGCCAAAGCATTTGAATTCCGTTATGATTATTCCTTACGTGCCGAGTTGGATCTTAATATTAGATTTGAAGAAAATAATGACGTTATATCTACCTCTTTCATGAGTATTAATCCAGCATTCGGTTTTGAATTCGGCTATGTAGATATGGTTTTTTTACGTGGTGGTATGGGTAATTTTCAAAATGAATTGCAAATTGACAATACCGAGCAATTGAGCTTTCAACCAAGTTTTGGTGTTGGCTTTAAATACAAGGGCATTTATATCGATTATGCCTTTACAGATATTGGAGATCAAAGTATAGCGCTTTACAGTAACGTGTTCTCAGTGAAATTGGATTTTAGTATTTTTAGATAATTCAAGGTTCTTATGCGCAACTTTATTCTAACGCTTACATTTAGTTTAATCGGAATATTTGGCTTTAGCCAACAAATTAAGCTTTCAGAAAAAGCCGTTATAAGTGTATTAACTGTTGGTCCTGGAGATGCATTGAATGATCTGTTTGGTCATAATGCCTTTAGGATTAGAGACACGCGCTTTGATTATTGTTTTGATTATGGACGCTTTGATTTTGATGCACCCGGTTTCTATACCAATTTTGCCAAAGGGAAACTAAATTATTGGGTAGGAATTTCACCTACTGAGGGATTTATTGGTATTTACAAACGTCAAAATAGGTCAATAAAAGAACAGGTCTTGAATTTGACCCAGGATGAAAAACAAGCCATATTTGACTATCTAAGCTGGAATGCGAAAGAAGAGAACAAATACTATCTCTACGATTTCTTTTACGATAATTGTTCTACGCGACCTAAGGATATTGTTAAAGAGACATTAGATAATACCATAACATTTAACGCACCTCATGGTTTCAAACAATTGTCGTTTAGAGAATTAATCTATACACATATTTCTAAGAATTCATGGGGAAGTTTTGGAATTGATATTGCTTTGGGTTCGGTGATCGATAGAAAGGCTACTCCAGAAGAACATATGTTCTTACCCATGAATATATATGAATTTTTCGCAGTAGCAACAAAAACTGATGGTTCTAATTTAATTAGTAAAACTAACACCTTAGCGACTAGTACCAGAACTAAAAGCAAAACTAATTTTCTTATTAGTCCGTTGATGGTCTTCGGAATCCTTGGATTAATTATTATTTATTTAACCTATAGAGACCGTCAAAATAAAACAAGAACCAGATGGTTGGATATCTGTATTTTTACATTGACTGGTATTATAGGAATAGTGTTACTC
>CAYZKX010000006.1:0-27686 GCA_964479055.1 uncultured Flavobacteriaceae bacterium | reverse complement strand
TGATTGGTTTGGTAATGTAATCGTCGGCTCCTGCTTCAAACCCGGCTAGCTGAGAATAATCTTCACCACGAGCGGTTAAAAAAGTGATGACAGTATTCTCCAGTTCTGGAATATTCCTTATTTGTTCACAAGCTTCAATACCATCCATTTCTGGCATCATGACATCTAAGATTATAAGATGTGGTTTCTGGCTTTTTGCTTTTTCAACACCTTCAGCTCCGTTTTCGGCGGTAATCACATGATAACCTTCATTAGACAAATTATATCCAACAATCTCCAGAATATCCGGTTCATCATCAACCAAAAGAATCTTAGTATCTTTCTTTTTCATGTATTAAAACTGAATATAAATTTTGTTTTAAGCAAATATAAAATTTAATGTTTATAAATATTAAGCAGCATAGATATATAACATTTAGATAACATTGTAAACCCTAGTGATAATGCCACTCTAAGCATATTATTTTCCATATTTTTGTTGAGCGATTACCAAATTCTATGATTGATCACAATTCCATATTCTCAATTTCAAATCCTAAAGAATTTGAAAATTTGGCATTACAGATATTCAATCATCAGTATCGTCATAATGCGATTTATCGCTCTTTTTGTGACCTCATAAATTGCAGTGATAGTGATGTGCATACCGTGTCGCAAATTCCTTGTTTACCAATTCAGTTTTTTAAATCTCATACGGTGGTATCGTCAAAGGATCACGTTGAAGCTGTTTTTACAAGTAGTGCGACCTCATCTAAAGCTGTAAGCCGTCATTACGTGACTGACCTATCGGTTTATACTAAAAGTTTCAGAAAAGGATTTGATCATTTCTATGGCAATAGCGAAGCCTATGCAATACTGGCTTTGTTGCCCTCTTATCTTGAACGAGAAGGATCCTCACTGATCTTTATGGTTGACGATCTCATAAAGTCCTCTGCTCATAATGAAAGTGGATTTTACCTAAATAACTTCAATGATCTATATGATCAACTTCTAAAATTGGAAGCTCAAAAGAAACCTACAATATTGATAGGTGTTTCATTTGCATTATTAGATTTTGTTAAAGAATACACTTTGAATCTGAATCACACTATTGTTATGGAAACAGGAGGTATGAAAGGTAGGCGCAAAGAAATGGTGCGTGAAGAATTACATCAATTCTTAAAATCAGGCTTTGGAGTTAATACTATTCATAGCGAATATGGTATGACTGAGTTGTTATCTCAAGCCTATTCACTAGGAGATTCTAAATTCAAATCACCTCCATGGATGCAAGCTTATTGTAGAGATACTGAAGACGCACTCACCATATTGCCAAAGGAAAAAACTGGAGGGTTAAATATAATTGATTTGGCAAATTATAATTCCTGTTCTTTCATTGCCACGCAAGACCTAGGCCGAACCAATAGCGATGGTACTTTTGAGGTACTTGGAAGGTTTGACAATTCAGATATACGCGGATGTAACTTAATGGCACTTTAAAAGTGACGTCCTAAAATTTATGTTGTAAGTTATTAATTGATACTACGACCAACCTCTTGAAGCTTCGAAAAAGAAAAATTAGGTTGGTTAGTTTTTTTTAAGAGCCTGATTATTATAAGTTAATAGTCAGGCTCTTTCTACGTTATATTACTTTTAAAATATAGGTTTTGCGTTTACCTCTATTTAGAATGACATACTTGTCATTAATAAGGTCAGAAGATGTAATTCGATAATCCATATTCACTTTCTCTTTATTCACTGAAATAGAATTCTCCTGTAAAGCGCGTCGCGCTTCCCCATTGGAGGTCAAAAAATTGGTTTTGGCTGATAAAGCGGCAATCATGTCCAACCCATTCTCTATTTCGGAACTATTTAACTCGGATTGAGGAACACCTTCAAAAACATCTAAAAATGTGGCTTCATCTAATGTTGCAATATCTTCTTTAAACGATTTACTAAATAAAATGGTTGACGCTTTTTCTGCGGTTTCACAATCTTCTTTAGAATGCACAAAACTGGTGACTTCATGAGCCAAACGTTTCTGTAAAGCTCTTAAATGCGGTTCACTTTTATGCTCCTTGATTAATGACGCAATTGTATCCTGGTCTAAAAATGTAAAGATCTTGATATATTTTTCGGCATCCTCATCAGTTGTATTCAACCAGAATTGATAAA
Source organism: uncultured Flavobacteriaceae bacterium (assembly GCA_964479055.1). GTDB lineage: Bacteria > Bacteroidota > Bacteroidia > Flavobacteriales > Flavobacteriaceae > CAYZKX01. The sequence continues at coordinate 25,532 of CAYZKX010000006.1, read as the reverse complement.
ATTTATAAACTGATGTACGGTTGGTATCAAGCCATACGTTACCACTTTCGGTTTTACCAAATTTAGAGCCATCTGTCTTGGTCACTAATGGACAGGTCATGGCGAATGCCTTGGCCTCTTCACCTACATGCATGCGTCTTATTAATTCAGTACCTGTTGTAATATTTCCCCATTGATCACTTCCACCCATTTGAAGCTTGCAATCAAAGTTTTTGTATAGATGATAAAAATCATACCCTTGCACCAATTGATATGTGAATTCAGTAAACGACATTCCCTCACCTTCGCCACTTATTCGTTTTTTTACTGAGTCTTTGGCCATCATATAATTTACCGTGATACGTTTACCAATATCTCTTGCAAAATCTATAAAGGTGAAATCTTTCATCCAGTCATAATTATTGACAAGAATAGGAGCATTGTCGGTATCAGAATCAAAATTCAAAAAGCGTGACAATACGGCTTTTATTCCTTGTAAATTCTTATTTAATGTAGCTTCATCTAATAGGTTACGCTCATCGCTTTTTCCTGATGGATCACCAATCATTCCCGTTGCACCACCAACCAAAGCAATGGGTTTGTGACCTGCTTTTTCGGCATGTACCAATAGAATTATAGGCACAAGACTTCCAATATGAAGCGAATCGGCCGTTGGATCAAAACCAATGTATAAAGTGGTCATTTCCTTGGATAATTGGTCTTCTGTTCCAGGCATGACATCATGAACCAAACCTCGCCATCGCAGTTCATCAATAAAATTATTAGCCATTAACTTTTTGAATTTGGACAAAGATAATTCATTACTAATTGTTGCAAAATAAAAATGCTATTTTAGTCTTATGATATTAGTTACAGGTGGAACAGGATTGGTAGGTAGTCATGTACTTTATTATTTGTGTAAGGCAAATCAAGAAGTTCGTGCACTATACCGTAACGAAAAAAAACGCGCTCTAGTTAAGAATGTGTTCTCCTATTATTCTGAAAATTTCGAAGACTTATTTAATTCGATCAACTGGGTACATTCCAATCTTAATGATATTCCAACGTTAACTGATGCCTTCAAGGATATTGATACTGTATATCATTGTGCTGCATTGGTTACTTTCGATCCTAATAGGTATCATGAATTACGTAAATCAAATATAGAAGGCACGGCCAATATTGTGAATTTATGTATTTCAAATGCTGTTTCTAAAATTTGTTTCGTCAGTTCCATAGCAGCGGTAGGTGACGATTCTAACGGTAATCCTGCCACTGAAGAAACGCCATGGAATAGCGATGCCGATAACAATATTTATGCTATCACAAAGTATGGTGCCGAATTAGAGGTTTGGCGTGGCACCCAAGAAGGTGTTGACGCCATTATTGTTAATCCGGGAATTATTATTGGACCTGGGTTTTGGCGAAGTAGTAGTGGCAGCTTAATAAAGCGTATCTATAAAGGATTGAAATATTATACTGAAGGCGTTTCGGGATATATTGATATTCATGATGTGGTTCAAGCGATGATTCAATTAATGAATTCACCAATACGTAATGAACGTTATATATTAGTTGAGGATCACATGTCTTTTAAGGATTTTGCTGTTAAAGTTGCTGAAACCTTACAGGTGAAACCACCTCATAAAAAAGCCACCAACTTTAAGCTTCAAATCGCTTGGCGACTGGATTGGTTAAACTATTTCTTTAAAAGAAAATATCGCCGTTTAACAAAACACAATGTACGTTCAATAACCAGTAATAGTTATTACAATACAGCAAAAATCAAATCGGCATTGAGTATGCGTTTTAAACCAATAGATAAGTCAATTACTGAGACGTGTCAGTATTTTTTAAAGGATCAGGTTTAACACGTGTTTTGAAAAGGGTATCACCAGCTTTTTGAGCTTTAATTGCCCGAATTGAATCTAGGCGTTTCTTATCTTTAGCCAAAGAGTCTCTTTTCCGTTTTTCCTCCTCAACAACTTTTTCAAACCGGGTTTTGTCGGCTTCTAATTTCTCCTTGACCTTGGCATAAATATCTTGATAGGTTTCGATGTCGTAAGCATAATAGTTGTTACTCACACTAAACTGAACACTGTCAATACCATGTTTAGAATACACAAATTGATCAGGCACTACACCCTTGCTTTCCATCAATTTTCTATTAATCCCTTTTGCTGAACTAACAATCGCCATATCATAAATGATTTCTACCATTTTTTCTTGAGCTATGAGGTTATTTGGTTTGTCAGGTCGCTCAATACGATTGTTCTTGCATGAAATACTAACAAGAAGAAGTATGACTATTACTTTTTTCATCTGTCAAAGGTCAAACGTCTTGCAAATTTAACGCTATTAATCTCGGAATTGTTATAGGCCAAACCACCGTTAACAAAGGTTTGTGATATTTTTGCTCTAAAGGTTGTTCCTTCAAAAGGAGACCAGCCACATTTATATAAGATGTTTGATTTATCAACCGTCCAAGGATCGTTGAGATCAACAATTACGAGGTCGGCAAAGTAACCCTCCTTTATGAAACCGCGTTTTTCTATATCAAAAAGAATAGCTGGGTTGTGACACATTTTTTCAACAAGCTTTTCCAAAGTAATTTTGTTTTCTAAGTGTGCTTCTAGAAAGGCAACCAGAGCATGTTGTACAAGCGGCCCACCTGATGGGGCTTTAGTGTATACATTGTTCTTTTCTTCTAAGGTATGTGGTGCATGATCAGTAGCGATCACATCAATTTTGTCATCTAGCAATGCTTCCCACAATTGTTCTCTGTCGCGCTTCGATTTTACTGCAGGATTCCATTTTATAAGCGTGCCTTTTTCATTGTAATCCTCATCACTAAACCAGAGGTGATGGATGCAAACTTCGGCTGTTATTTTTTTGTCCTTTAAAGGAATTTCGTTAGTAAACAGATGCGTCTCTTTTCCTGTTGATAAATGAAAAACATGCAAACGAGCTCCTGTTTTTTTAGCCAATTCAATTGCATTAGATGAAGAAATATAACAAGCCTCTTCACTTCGAATTACAGGATGTAAATTAATTGGAATATCATCGCCAAATTGAGCTTTGTACTTTTCCGTATTGTTTCTAATGGTTGCTTCATCTTCGCAGTGGGTGGCAATCACAAGATCGGTATTCGAGAATATCTTTTCTAATACTTCCGGGTCATCAACAAGCATATCACCTGTAGAAGAACCCAGGAACAATTTTAGAGCTGCTACCTTCTTAGGATCTAATTTTAATATCTCATCAAGATTGGTATTGGTCCCTCCAAACATAAAAGAATAATTTGCAAATGAAGTTTGAGCGGCAATTTCAAATTTTTCTTCAAGTTTATCTATTGTGGTTGTTTGCGGATTCGTATTTGGCATCTCTATAAATGAAGTTATACCTCCAGCAATTGCAGCCTTTGATTCACTTGCTATAGTAGCCTTATGGGTAAGTCCCGGTTCACGAAAATGCACTTGATCATCAATGACTCCTGGAATCACAATCTTCCCACTGGCATCAATAACATTGTATTCATCACTTGTTTCAATGTTGGTCCCAATCTTCGAGATAAATTCCCCTTCGATTAGAATATCGCTATTGGTAATTACACCATTATTAACTATCTGTCCATTTTTAATGAGGTGTTTCTTCATTTTACTTCTTACTAAATATACTTTTTAACTTCATTTGCAACACTCCAAAAATAGCCTCAGAAATTATACCGCCACTCAGTTTGGATTCTCCTTTGGTTCTATCGGTAAATACAATTGGAATTTCTACAATATTGAATTTCTTGAGATAAGCCTTGAATTTCATTTCAATTTGAAACGCGTATCCAATAAATTTAATCTTATCCAGATCAATTGCCTCAAGCACATGCCTTTTATAACATACAAATCCTGCGGTGGTATCACAAATTTTCATTCTGGTAATAAACCGCACATATATAGATGCGATATACGATAAAAGCACTCTGCTCATGGGCCAATTAACCACATTAACTCCTTGTATATAACGGGACCCTATAACCATATCCACATTATCATTGCGGCATGCTTCTAGTAGCCTTGGAAGATCCTTGGGATTATGTGAGAAATCGGCATCCATCTCAAAAATAAAATCAAAATTGCGCTCCAAACACCACTTAAACCCATGAATATAGGCTGTTCCTAATCCCGATTTTTCTTTACGTACTTCGAGAAATAAACGATCTTCATAATTTTTCTGTAATTCGATAACTTTAAAAGCTGTACCATCAGGAGAATTATCATCCACTACCAAAATATTAAAGGCTTGTTGCAGGTTAAATACAGCCTTAATAATATCCTCAATATTCTCAATTTCGTTATAGGTAGGAATAATTACAATGGCCTTTGGCATTGGAAAATTTTTTGTAAAAGTAAGTTATTTGTAGGACTAATTTTATAGATAATTTGTCATAATTTTGTCACTATGCTTCGCGAGCTTATTACTAACGAGTGGATCACAATATTGTTTATTGTGTCATTAGCAACACTCACCATTGCCAAGTATACCTATGCCACTCGTTTTAGTGAGTTCTTAATGGTCATAGGAAATTCACGATATTTAAAAGTATATGTACGTGAGCAAAAGTTCATCGACCTTTTTGAAGGACTCCTATTTATCAATTTTATAATATCAGCTTCGATTTTTTACTTTATCTGCTACAACACTTTTGTGGCACCTTTGGAATTTAGCATTCTATGGTTCGGAAAAGTGTTTCTTGCCATAGGCACAATATTATTGATCAAGGTACTTCTTGAACGCTTAATTGCTAGTGTTTTTAATATCGATGCCCTCATTGACAGTTATTTATTTCAAAAAACCAATTACAAAAATTATTTAGGCTTAATTCTTCTTCCAATTAACCTCATATTGATTTATAGTATTACCGCAACACCACTGTTACTTTATATCGTAATATTGGTCTTGGCTATAGTAAATCTAATTGGTTTTTTTACATCAGTAAAAACATATCAAAAGTCAATATTAGATAACTTGTTCTATTTTATTTTGTATCTTTGCGCACTTGAATTTGGACCTTATATAATATTATATAATCTATTAACTAATAACTAGTCTAAGACTAAACGATATTAGGCCTATGAAAGTGAAGACCATTTTAGTTTCTCAACCTGAACCTAAAGTAGAAAACTCACCTTATTTTGAATTGCAAGAAAAGCAGCGTGTAAAAATTGATTTTAGACCATTTATTCACGTTGAGGGTGTTTCATCTAAAGAAATTAGATTACAAAAAGTAGATCTAAACAACTATTCAGCCATTATCTTGACCAGTAGGAATGCCGTTGATCATTTTTTTAGAGTAGCCGAAGAAATGCGATTCAAGGTGCCTGACACCATGAAATACTTCTGTCAATCTGAAGCTGTTGCCTATTACTTGCAAAAATATGTCGTGTACAGAAAGCGTAAGATATATGTTGGTAAGCGAACTTTTGGAGAACTTTCTCCACTAATTCGTAAGTATAAAGACGAATCTTTTTTACTTCCTACTACGGACAAAGTAAAGCCTGAAGTACCAGAAACTTTAGATAATCTAGGCGTGCAATGGAAACAAGCAACTTTTTACAAAACAGTAATAAGTGACCTGTCAGATCTTGCCGATGTATACTATGATATTCTGGTTTTCTTTAGTCCATCTGGTATTGAATCGTTATTTCATAATTTCCCTGATTTCAAACAGAATGAAACGCGATTGGCTGTGTTTGGCAATACAACAATTAAAGCTGTAGAGGCAAAAGGACTTCGTGTTGATATAGCAGCACCTACTCCAGAAACACCTTCTATGACGATGGCTCTTGAGAAGTACATCGAAGAAGTAAACAAAAAATAATTCAAATAGTAATTGATAAAAAAAGGCGCGAATAATTAATTCGCGCCTTTTTTATTTCTTATACGTTTATTAAGATCTCACATTTGGAGCTCCAGCCAAAATTTCATCATTGGCATAATCCTCAAACTTTTTGAAATTCTCTCTAAAAGATCGTGCTAATTTATCGGCAGTATTGTAGTATCCTTCATCGTTATTCCAAGTTTGTCTAGGGCTCAACACCTCGGTAGGCACATTTGGACAAACCCTAGGTTGTTGCACCTTGAATACTGAATGAATGTGATAATTGTCCTTATTGGCAGCTTCAAGCTCGCCAGTCATAGCGGCGGCAATCATTGCACGAGTATATTTTAATTTCATGCGTGTTCCAACACCATAAGGACCTCCTGTCCATCCTGTATTCACCAACCACACATCTACACCAGCCTCCTGCATTTTTCTACTTAACATTTCGGCATACTTAGTGGGGTGCAACGGCATAAATGGTTCTCCAAAACAAGCTGAAAAGGACGGTACAGGTTCATCAATTCCTGCCTCAGTTCCGGCTACCTTTGCTGTATATCCTGAGATAAAATGATAAGCGGCTTGACCAGGTGTTAATTTGGAGATTGGAGGCAACACACCAAAAGCATCAGCAGTTAAAAAGAAGATGTTTTTAGGATTAGATGCATATGATGGAGTTTGAATATTATCGATATGATATATTGGGTAGCTTACTCTTGTGTTTTGAGTAATCGAACTATCCATATAATCAACTTCGTTGTTTTCTTTGAATACCACATTCTCTAATATTGCGCCTGGTTTTATAGCTCTATAGATATCTGGTTCTTTCTCTTCAGTAAGATCAATTACCTTAGCGTAACAACCTCCTTCAAAATTAAAAATACTGTTCTCAGCAGTCCATCCATGTTCGTCATCTCCAATAAGTCTTCGATCAGGATCGGCTGATAAAGTTGTCTTACCTGTTCCTGATAATCCAAAGAAAATAGCCGTATCTCCATCTTCTCCAACATTTGCCGAGCAGTGCATTGGTAGAACATTCTTATCAACAGGTAAGATCATGTTCAATGCAGAAAAAATTCCTTTTTTCATTTCGCCTGTGTAAGCTGACCCACCAACCAGTGCAATTTTCTTTGTGAAATTTAATATAGAGAAATTGCCTTGTCTAATGCCATAACTCTCTGGATCAGGACATACATATCCTGGAGCACAAAGCACAAGCCATTCTTCTTGAAATCCATCAAGTTCATCTTCAGTGGGCCTCAAAAACATATTGTAAATAAACATATTAGACCAAGGATACTGTGTAACAGTACGAACATTCATTCTATATTTTGGATCAGCGCAAACATATCCATCTCTAACATATATTTCTTTGCCACTTAAATACGATTCAATTTCCTTTTGTAAACGATCAAAATTTTCAGGTGAAACGGGCTTATTGGTCTTGCCCCACCAAACGCGATCTCTGGTATAGTCATCCTCAACTAAAAAGCGGTCTTGTGGTGAACGTCCAGTAAATTTACCAGTATTAATAGCTAATGTACCATTGGCCGATTCTTTGCCCATGCCCAATTCTATGGTTTTGGCTTGAAGATTTTTTGGTGAAAGTTGATAGTGAATTTTGGCGTTTTTAATTCCGTATTGATCCAACGAAATCGATTTAGTGGTTTGCGTATGACTAACCATAATTTTTCGTGTTGTTTAAAGAGCAAAAATAGAAATTTTTATGTATTCCTACTTTATTTTTAGAAAGTTAATAAGCAAAATCAGCCATGAAATTATGAACAACAAACCTCCTATTGGCGTAATAAAACCAATGACACTAAAATCAAAGTCAGTTAATGCGTTAATGGATAAGCAATAAATCGAACCCGAAAATAGTATCACGCCCAATAAAATGGTTAAAAAAGTGATCTGCTTTACTTTTTTGGAGATCATTGGTAATGCACTAATGCCGAGCAACAATAGTGCATGATACATTTGATATCGCACTCCAGTTTGAAAGCTGGCTATTGCTGAAGCTTCTATTCTATCTTCAAGTCCATGAGCAGCAAAGGCGCCAAGAACCACAGCCAATAGGCCCAGCACTGTAGAAGTAATTAACAATTTTTTATCCATAACATTCATAAAAATCTGTTTTTAAAACCTGATCAATTTACTACATTGCAAAGTAATAATTCACAAAATTAACTAACTCGTTCCAGTATGCGAAAAATCCTAGTGATTGGTTCTGGCAAATCGTCATCATACCTTATCAAGTATTTATTGGATAAGTCGGAAAAGGAAAACTTATTTATTACAGTTGGCGATATTAAAATTGACAATGCCAAAAAAATTGTTGGTGAACACCCTAATGGTGAAGCGGTGATCCTGGACATTTTTGATAAAGAATCACGTTCAAATGCTATTGATAATGCCGATATAGTGGTTTCAATGCTACCTGCGCGCTACCATATTGAAGTGGCAAAAGATTGTATTACCTATGGTAAAAACATGGTGACCGCCTCGTATATAACTGATGAAATGCAAGCGCTTGACATTAAGGCGCGTCCTAAAGGATTGATCTTCATGAACGAAATAGGTGTTGATCCTGGGATAGACCACATGAGTGCCATGCAGGTTATTGATAAAATTAGAAATGAGGGTGGTGAAATTTTGCTTTTTGAGTCTTTTACTGGTGGCTTAGTTGCTCCTGAAAGTGACAACAATTTATGGAATTATAAATTTACTTGGAATCCGCGCAATGTAGTTGTCGCAGGACAAGGTGGTGCCGCTAAATTTTTACAAGAAGGTTCTTATAAGTATATACCTTATAATCGATTATTTAGACGCACAGAATTTCTAGATGTGGAGGGCTATGGCCGATTTGAAGCGTATGCAAACAGAGATTCACTTAAATATCAAAATGCATACGGCTTAGAAAATGCCAAAACCTTATATAGAGGCACAATGCGCAGGGTTGGATTTAGTAGGGCTTGGAATGTTTTTGTACAACTTGGAATGACTGATGATAATTACATAGTTGATGACAGTAAGGACATGAGCTATCGTGATTTTGTAAATCTGTTCTTACCATATAGCCCTACCGATTCAGTAGAACTAAAATTTAGACACCAATTAAAGATCGATCAGGATGATATTGTTTGGGGTAAATTTGAAGAGCTCGATCTCTTTAATCCTAATAAAAAGGTAGGACTCAAAAATGCAACTCCAGCACAAATACTGCAAAAAATACTTCAGGACAGCTGGACTCTAGGTCCAGATGATAAAGATATGATTGTCATGTATCATAAGTTTGGTTATGAACTTAACGGGCAAAAAAAACAGATCGACGCTACCATGGTTGCACTTGGAGAAGATCAAACATATACAGCAATGGCCAAAACCGTTGGTCTACCAGTTGCTATGGCCACTCTGGCTATTTTGAATGGTAAGATAACCACACCCGGAGTTCAGATTCCTTTACATAAGGAAGTCTACGACCCTATTTTAAAAGAACTTGCTCAATATGGCATTGAATTCAATGAAAAAGAGGTGCCCTATTTAGGTTACAACCCATTAAACTTGTAGTCATACTTACATTTTTAAATCTATTCTTTACTTTTACGTTCAATTTAAAAACTGTTTGAATGAAAGTTGTTAATCAAAATGTGCAAATTGACGGAATAGACAAAAAAATACTAAGGGCATTAATGGAAGATGCAAGAACCTCTATTCTGGAAATTGCTCGAGGTGTTGGCGTGTCAGGAGCCGCTATTCATCAACGTCTACGTAAACTTGAAAAGTCAGGGCTGCTTGCAGGTTCTAAATTCGTGATCAATCCTAAAATACTGGGATATACTACCATGGCTTTCATTGGAATATTTCTTGACAAAGCCATGAATAATCCAGATGCGGTAAGACAATTAAAAAAAATACCTGAAGTACTAGAATGTCACTATACAACAGGAAATTGGAGTATTTTAATAAAGGTTTTGTGCAAAGATAATGCGCATTTAATGCATGTTTTAAACAATGATATTCAAACCATTACTGGTGTTTCAAGAACAGAAACCTTTATTTCGCTCGATCAACAAATTGAAAGACAAATCAAGATCTAAAAAAAGCCCTTGAATCTAATCAAGAGCTTATTAATATTTAAAATAGATTTTCTTTAATCTCGTCCTAAAATTTGAAACGCCCAGTACATTAGAGATGCTAGAGCACCTATCGCTGCCACTAGATACGTTCGTGCAGCCCATTTCAAGGCATCTTCTGAACCTTTGTATTCCTCAGGTGTAACGATGTGCTTATTTTGTAACCACGCTAAAGCTCGGTTACTAGCATCGTACTCAACTGGTAATGTAATAAAGCTAAACAAGGTAGCAAAACCCATCATCGCTAATCCAGCTACGGCAATCCACCAGCCAAAACCAGCTCCTGCAGCTGCGCCTAGAATTAATCCTCCTATTATAAGCCATTGTGACATTCCTGACGATACACTCACAATAGGCACCAGTTGTGATCGCATTTGTAACCAGCTGTAAGCTGTAGCGTGCTGTACCGCATGCCCACATTCGTGAGCAGCTACCGCAGCTGCAGCTGCATTGCGTTGATTGTATACAGCCTCACTTAGATTCACTGTTTTATTTTTAGGATTGTAGTGATCGGTAAGTTGTCCCGCAGTAGACACTACCTTTACATCGGTAATACCATGATCTGCAAGCATTTTTTCTGCAATTTCTGCACCACTCATTCCATTTCGTAAATGCACCTTGGAGTATTTGGCAAATTTACGTTTTAAGGTAGAGCTCACCATCCAGCTCATTAGCATGATGCCGCCAATTAAAACGTAATAACCCATTCCTATTCCCATAATTTTTTAGTTTTTAGATTGAAATAAATTTACAACAATAATAACAAAAACTGAGCCAATAAATTGTTAGGAAATTTTGTCAGTTTTCTGGTATTTTATTTTAAAATATAAAAGTAAGAATGACGACACCACAGTTATGGAGTTCGCCAATATCATCGCGATACTCTCCTTTAATATACCATAAACCAACCACCCAACAATTCCGAGAAAGAAAATTAGGAACATAGGTAACGAAAAAGACGACACATCTTTTGTCTTCCACGTTTTATAAACCTGTGGAAGAAAAGCTGCTGTAGTAAATACTGCCGCAATCAATCCTATAACTTCGATATAATCTATACTATCCAACAATGTTGACGATCTTTCCTGGAACGACTATCACCTTTTTAGGTTCACGTCCTTGAAGTTGTGCTTGTGTACGCTCATGTGCCAATACTGTTTTCTCAATATCTTCTTTACTCATATCTAATGGCAGCTCCAGTTTAAAACGCATTTTACCATTAAATGATATTGGGTATTCCTTTGTATTCTCAACTAAATGACTACTGTCAAAATCAGGAAATGCAGCAGTTGAAATGGATTTTTCATGACCGAGTGCTTGCCATAATTCTTCAGCAATATGAGGTGCATATGGAGACACTAAAATTAGCAGAGGTTCCAAGATCGCTTTACTTGTACATTTTTGAGCGGTAAGTTCATTTACGGCAATCATAAATGTGGAGACCGAAGTATTGAATGAGAAGTTTTCAATGTCTTCCTCTACTTTTTTAATGGTTTTATGAAGCGTTTTAAGATTTTCTTTCGTTGGTTCTGAATCATCTACTTTAAAGCCATTATCATCATAGTATAATTTCCACAATTTCTTAAGAAAACTATGAACACCTGTAATCCCTGCAGTGTTCCAGGGTTTGTATTGTTCTAATGGTCCCAAGAACATCTCATACAAACGTAAACTATCAGCACCATACTGCTCACAAATGTGATCTGGATTAACTACATTGTACTTGGATTTGGACATTTTTTCTACGTCCCGTTTAACCTTAAAAGAACCGTCCGATTCAGTGATAAACTCAGCTTCTTTAAACTCTGGCCTCCAATTCTTAAAAGCGGCAACATCTAATTCGTCTGAAGCATTAACAAAAGATACATCAGCATGAATCTTTTGCACTGAATGTTCCTCTACCAATCCTTGAGAAATAAATTTATTCTCACCTTCAACTCGGCAAGCAAATGCACTCGTCCCTAAAATCATCCCTTGATTGATCAGTTTCTTGGCAAACTCTTCAACAGGCACTAACCCTTGATCAAACATGAACTTCTGCCAAAAACGAGCGTACAGCAAATGGCCTGTCGCATGTTCACTTCCACCAATGTAAAGATCGACCTGTTGCCAATAGTTAATAGCATCTTGAGAAAAGATCTCACCCTCATTATGAGGATCCATATAGCGGTTAAAATATTGGGAGCTGCCTGCCCATCCTGGCATGGTGTTCAGCTCTAATGGAAAAACTGTTTTGTGATCAATTAGGTCATTTGAAACGACCTCATTGGCTGCAGTATCCCAAGCCCAATGTGTGGCATTGCCTAATGGTGGTTCACCAGTTTCAGTAGGTAAGTATTTTTCAACTTCAGGAAGTGTGAGTGGCAAATGTTATTTGGCGATCATTTGTGGCATGCCGTTAATATAATAGACCGGAAATGGTTCTCCCCAATAACGCTGTCTACTAAATACTGCGTCACGCAGTCTATAGTTAATTTTACCTTCACCTTGTCCTATCTTTTCAAGCTCTTCAATGGCTTTTTTAGTGGCTTCTTTAAAATTTAATCCATTTAAGAAATCACTGTTAGCAATAATAGTATTGTCCTTGTCAGCAAAGGCCTCTTCTGATATGTCAACACCTTCAAATATATTTGGAATCGGGATATTAAAATGGTTGGCAAAAGCATAGTCACGTTCATCACCACAAGGTACAGCCATAACAGCACCAGTGCCGTAACTTGCCAGTACATAATCACCTATCCAAATCTGGATCGGTTCTTTAGTAAAAGGATGTTCGGCATAGGCTCCCGTAAATACACCTGAGATGGTTTTTACATCGGCCATACGGTCACGTTCACTACGTCGTGAAGTGGCTTCTATGTAGGTATCGACCTCAGCTTTTTGTTCACTGGTAGTAATCTTAGAGACCAATTCATGTTCAGGAGCCAAAGTCATAAAACTCGCACCGAAAATTGTATCAGGTCGGGTGGTAAAAACGGCTATAGTTTCATCATGGTCCTTAACCTTAAAAGAGACACTTGCACCTACTGATTTTCCTATCCAGTTGCGTTGCATCTCTTTGAGTGGTTCAGGCCAATCAATAGTCTCTAACCCTTGAAGCAAGCGTTCGGCATAGGCCGATATGCGCATACTCCATTGCGTCATTTTCTTTCGTACAACAGGATGTCCGCCACGTTCAGAAACACCATTGACAATCTCATCATTGGCTAACACAGTTCCTAAGGCAGGGCACCAATTGACCTCTGTTTCAGCCAAATAGGTGAGACGGTATTTTAAGAGGATCTCTTGTTGCTGCTCATTAGAATAATTGAGCCACTCTTCATTTGTAAATTCAGGGGTATCATCATCGCAAGCAGCATTCACATTAAGATTACCTTCAGACTTAAATATTGAAATCAAATCTGAAATAGCTTCAGCCTTGTCGGTATTCTTGTTGTAATACGAATTGAAAAGCTGAATAAATACCCACTGCGTCCATTTATAGTACTTAGGATCACTGGTTCGCACCTCTCGTGACCAATCGAACGAAAATCCTATTTGATCTAGTTGCCGGCGATAGGTTTTAATATTTTCTTCGGTAGTTAATGCTGGATGTTGTCCAGTTTGAATAGCATATTGTTCGGCCGGTAAGCCAAAACTATCATAACCTTGCGGATGCAAAACATTAAACCCTTTGTGCCGCTTATAACGTGCATAGATATCAGATGCTATGTAACCTAGAGGATGCCCAACATGCAATCCGGCACCACTTGGATAGGGAAACATATCCAATACATAAAACTTTGGCTTATCAGAATTATTCTCAGCCTTAAAGGTTTGGTTCTTGGCCCAATATTTCTGCCATTTAGTTTCTATGTCATTAAAATGATACTTCATTGTTACACGTTATACAAGGTGATTTTGAAGCTGCAAATTTACGGTTTATTGCATGACTAAAAAAACCTTTACTTTTGAAAGTATTTTTAATTCAAACCTATTGAATAATAATATTATAAAAGCCCATTTAGCATTATTAGGTGCTAACGTCATCTATGGTGCAAATTACATTATTGCCAAAGATATTATGCCACATAAAATAGGCCCTGCGGCATTTGTATTCTTGCGCATTGTAGCTGCCAGCATTTTATTCTGGCTCATTAAAGCAACCATAAAAGAAAAAGTAGAGAAGAAAGATTTTTTAAGATTAATTGTATGTGGGCTTTTAGGAGTTGCTACAAATCAATTGTTTTTTTTTCACGGTTTGAATTTAACCTCACCTATTGATGCCTCAATAATTATCACCACTATTCCTGTGATGGTTTTGATTTTTAGTGCGCTTATTTTAAAGGAACGCGTCACCTCAAATAAGATACTTGGACTAATCATAGGTGGTATTGGCGCTATAATTCTTATCACATACGGAAATAAAGCTGGTGGCACCAGTTCAGTTTTAGGGAATGTATTTGTTTTTTGTAATGCCTGTTCGTATGCACTTTATCTTGTTTTGGTAAAACCGTTAATGTCAAAGTATAATGCCTTAACGGTTATTAGTTGGGTGTTCTTGTTTGGCTTTTTCTGGATGTTTCCATTTGGCATTTCCGACTTCTTACAAACCAATTTTACAGAATTCGACCTATCCACATGGTTAACCGTAGGATTTGTGGTTTTATTTACAACTTTCTTTGCCTATTTGTTTAATATATATGCGCTCAATTATGTTTCACCATCGGTCAATGGCAGCTATGTGTATTTGCAACCAGCTGTTAGTTTTATTATGGTAAGTATATATGCCTATGTACTCATGAAAGACGCCTACGCTCAAGACATCAATTTGATCAAAATTCTAAGTTGTGTTTTGGTAGTTTCAGGTGTATTCCTCATTAGTAGAAAACCTAAAAAGACACTAATATGATTCTCGCACTTTTTGTTCCTGCAATATCAAGCTGTGGTATATAAAACTATTGGCCTCAGTATCAACATTAAGCAAATTCCCCTGTTCTACAACATAACCATTAAAATCTTCTAGTTCACTTGGTCTTCCTTCCATGATATCACGCTGCATTGAAGTAGTGGCATTATAATTTAGATTGTCAACAAAAGTCATAATGAAATCAACATGTGCTGGTTGTAGACCAATACCTTTTGCATTGGCGACAGCTACAATTTCATTTGCAGTTTGCAGCATGATCTGTCTAACCTCTGTATTTTCTCGCATTGCTCCTACTGATGCCCTTGTTAATGCCCCAATGCCACTTATGGTTGTAATAAACAGGTATTTTTTCCAGATGTCTAAATGAATGTCTTCAGAAATGCTGTTCTTTATTTTTGCCTGGTTTAGAACAGTATTTAAACGTTTGATCCTTTCAGTTAATTGGTTATTGTATTCAGCAAATACAATTTCTGGATCTACAGCAAAATGGTCGATCACCCCAGGAGATTCTATTCTGCTAATGATCTTGCTTAAGCCCACAATCACATTATTATCAGGTAATACCGCACGAAGTTTATCAGCATTATTGGCGCCATTTTGCAAGGGCAAAACCATTGTGGTTTCTGCTACTATTTTTTTTAATTGCTGGGCTGCATCAGAGATTTGCCAGGATTTTACTCCAAGTATAATGAGATCAGGTGTGTCAACAGTAGACAGGTCTTCGGTGGCATGAGCCTTGACATTGAAATCTCCATTAATACTCTTAACCGTTAGGCCATTTTGTTTAATAGCATTGAGGTGTTGCCCTCTCGCAATAAAAGTCACATCGTTTCCAGCCTGGGCCAAACGTCCGCCAAAATAACCGCCAACACCTCCGGTTCCAAACACAACAATCTTCATAAGTTTTAGTTTATTATAGAGATAATAAATTTACTTTTTTATTTTTACATCATCAATTATTGATTAATGAGATCTTCCTTTGAAAAACACCAGAAACGCCGTTTAATATCCTCCTATTTTTCAGTCGTTATCAGTATTTCTCTAGTGTTATTTTTATTAGGTTTATTGGGTATGTTGGTACTCAATGCCAAGACCATTTCTGACAACTTTAAAGAAAAGGTTGTCCTCACCATTTACCTAAACGATTCGGCCAAGCAAGTAGAAATTGACCAACTACAAACCAGTTTATCAATGGCAAGCTATGTTAAAGAAACCAATTATGTTTCAAAGGAGGAGGCAGCTGAATTTATGAAGAACGAGTATGGTGAAGATTTTATTGATGATATTGGTTATAACCCTTTACAGAACTCAGTAGATGTCAATCTAAAAGCTGATTTTGTTACTGCACAACGATTAGACAGCATTGCAGAAGTTACTTTAAACAAGAAGTTTGTTGATGACGTACGATATGACAAGGACCTTGTTGCTATTATGAACAGCAATGTCAAAAGAATAAGTGTATGGGTACTGGTTATTAGTGCGCTGTTCACCATAATTGCAGTACTTTTAATAAACAGTTCTATACGATTAGCAATTTATAGTAAGCGTTTTATTATCAAAACCATGCAAATGGTAGGGGCAACCAAGCAATTTATAAGACGTCCATTTATTTGGCGTAATATCAAATTGGGAATAGTTGGGGCAATTGTAGCATTAATAGGAATGGCTATAGTGCTTTATTATATAGATAAAACTTTTCCAGATCTTGAATTGTTACAAAACAAACTATTACTAGGTGCCTTATTTGGAGGTGTTTTAATAATAGGTGTAGTCATCACTTGGTTGAGCACACATCTTGCTACACAGCGCTTTTTAAACTTGAAGACCGATCAGTTATATTATTGATAATCATATAATAAACTATCGTTTTTAGCGTTTTTTTGAACATACATTAACCAATGAAAAAACTGATCTTTCCTTTTGCCACAATAGTTTTCTTTGTGATCATATTTTCATGTATAATTCGTAATCCAAAACCTGATGACTGTGTGATCAAAACAGTAGAAGTTTCCAAAATATCTGAAGGCTCATCGTATGACATCGTATTTCACAATCCTGATGGTGATTTCTATTATATCAATCGTGGACTTGAACAAGGTTTAAATTTAGATAGTCTTAACGCAAAAATTCTAAATAAAACAGTTACTTTGCACTTAGCTAAAATACTTGGCGGATCAGTAACCTCCCAACATATTGCCCAACTGGCGATTGGTGAGGAAATCATTTTTACCGAGTTTAAAAATTAGTAATGGGCGAGAAAAAACGTAAAGAAGCGGCTAAAACCAATTTCATATTTGGTAGGAAGAATTACAAATTCATGTTTATTGGTCTGGCTTTAATAGCATTAGGTTTTATATTGATGTCGGGTGGCGGAAGTGAAGATCCAAACGTTTTCAATCCAGAGATCTTTAATTTTAGACGCATACGTTTGGCACCTACATTGATACTTTTGGGTTTTGGAATACAAATCTACGCCATCTTGCTCAATCCAGATAAACCACAATCTAAAAAGTAATTTCTCTCATTTTAGAATTCCATTTTTGATACATTTGCGCTGTGGATGTTATAGATGCTATTATTTTAGGGATCATACAAGGACTCACTGAATTCTTACCAGTGTCGTCAAGTGGTCATCTTGAATTGGGAAAAGCTATTCTAGGCGACAATTCAATCCCTGAAGAAAGTTTATTATTTACCGTTGTGCTCCATTTTGCTACAGCATTAAGTACTCTTGTGGTCTTTAGAAAAGATGTTTGGGACATCCTTAAAGGTGTTTTTAGATTTAAATGGAATGACGACATGAAGTTTGCCCTGAAGATCGTTGTTTCAATGATACCTGCAGGAATAATTGGCTATGCTTTTGAGGCAGAATTGGCCTCACTTTTCGATGGCAATATTTTACTTGTAGGTTTTATGCTCATTATTACTGCCATTTTGTTATTTCTAGCTGATAAAGCCCAAAACACTAATAAAAAAGTGTCATTTTCCAATGCATTTATTATTGGTATTGCTCAAGCCATTGCCATGCTACCTGGTATTTCAAGGTCAGGAGCAACGATCTCGACATCAGTGCTTTTGGGAAATGATAAAACCAAAGCGGCGCGATTCTCCTTCTTAATGGTCGTGCCTCTTATTTTAGGTAAGATATGTAAAGACATCCTCAGTGGTGAACTCACTTATCAAAGTCAAAATTTCACAAGTCTTTCCATAGGTTTTATTGCTGCTTTTGTAGCGGGATTATTTGCGTGCACATGGATGATTACCTTAGTGAAAAAAAGTAAACTTACTTACTTTTCTATATACTGTATACTAGTAGGTATTACAGCTATAATTATATCTTTTTTATAACGGCTATGCGGACTTTAGACGACTTTAAAAACGGACAAGTTTTACTTATTGATAAGCCGTTAGATTGGACCTCCTTCCAAGTGGTCAACAAAATACGTTGGGCACTGCGAAAAAAATTCAATGTCAAAAAAATCAAAGTAGGTCACGCTGGGACATTAGATCCCTTAGCAACAGGATTGTTGATTGTTTGCACTGGGAAAATGACCAAACAAATCGAAACTTTCCAAGCACAAGAAAAAGAATATACAGGCACCTTTACTTTAGGAGCTACCACGCCGTCATATGATTTGGAAACAGAGATCGATAACACCTTTCCAATTGATCATATTTCTCATGAAATGGTATATAAGACAGCACATACATTCATAGGGGAAATTGAGCAATATCCACCCATTTTTTCGGCAATTAAGAAAGAAGGAAAACGCCTTTTTGAATTTGCTCGTGCAGGACAGGAAGTCGACATAAAATCAAGAAAAGTGACAATCGCTGATTTTGAAATTACCAATATTGTAATGCCACAAGTTGAATTTAAAGTAAATTGTAGCAAAGGCACCTATATTAGATCACTAGCACATGATTTTGGTAAAGCCTTAAATTCTGGTGCTCATTTATCCTCTCTTCGACGTACTGGAATTGGTGATTTCAATGTTGATAATGCTCTGTCGATCGAGGAGTTTCTGTCAGAATTGCCTTCACAATAGGCAGCATTTCATCTATTTATTGGGTTTTAACGTATATGTAACATGAATATTAATATTATATTCGTTCAGTACTATGCAGTTGTCTAATTCACATAAATCACTTTTATTAACCGTTTTACTATCATGTTCTGTAGTATTAATGGCCTTTAACATGCATATAAAAAAGCAGAACGAATTGGTTGCTGAAACTTTTTTTGAGATACTACCTGAAGATGACTTTTTTGAGGAAACAGAAGAACTTGATGATATTTTACAAAGCTTGGATCAGGTATTAAATACCAACCAAGCTTTTAACGAGACCAAGAAATATGATGATTACGAAGATGAAGAGTTTAAAGAAACGATGGAGCGTCTAAAAAACAGAAATGCCAATGATGATGAGATTGCCAGAGCAAAAGATTATGAAATTGACAGTAATGAACGTGATTATTCTTCATTGGATGACATTAATGAAGTGATTGAAAAAACCTCAAACAACACAGCAAACAAAAATAGTACGATTAGTTTTTCTTTGGTAGACCGAGAAAAGATCTACATACCACCTCCAATTTATCTATGTGAAAATGGTGGGATTATGGTAGTAAATATAGCAGTCAATACCGTTGGAGAAGTTACCGAAGCAACCATCAATAGTTCATCCTCGTCAAATAATGGTTGTTTAGTAGATCATGCCATAGAATATGCATTGGCTTCCAGATTTACTGAAGATGCTTCCAAAACAAGTCAAATAGGGACTATTACCTTCGTTTTTAGAGGAAAACAATAAGTATATTTAACTAAACTTTTATAAATGAAAAAATACCGATGTGGCTGGTGCGTAGGAGACCCGCTGTATGAATCCTATCATGACAAAGAATGGGGTGTTCCTGTTTATGATGATGACACTTTGTTTGAGTTCTTGATCTTAGAAACATTTCAAGCAGGTCTAAGTTGGATCACCATCCTTCGTAAACGTGAGAATTTTAGAAAGGCTTTTGACGGATTTAACTATAAGAAAATAGCCAATTACGGTCAGAATAAAATTGATCAACTGCTGCAAGATGCTGGAATTATTAGAAATAAACTTAAAATTAAGGCAACGATAAGCAATGCGCAAAATTTCATAAAAGTACAAGAAGAGTTCGGTAGTTTTAGTGACTATATCTGGGGTTTTGTAGATGGAAAGCCTGTTAAAAACAAATTTGATAATTATAAACTCGCGCCTGCCAATACAGCTCTTAGTGATACTATTAGTAAAGACCTAAAAAAACGGGGATTTAAATTTGTGGGAACTACAGTTGTCTATGCCCATATGCAAGCCACAGGTATGGTCAATGATCACGAGACCAAATGCTTTAGATACAATGAGGTTTAATGATAATTGAAATCTAAATTTTGCTGTTTATATGGGATACGTGCTAAAATTTCTTTGATTGCTTCAAGTCTGGCTTTTCCTTTTCTATTGGCTTTAATGATAGTCCAAGGTGCAATTTCAGTATCTGTAACCTCAAACATACGTGTTTTGTAATTGGTGTATTGATCCCATAATTCCTGAGCCCTAGCATCAACTGGGCTAAACTTCCATTTTTTAACTGGACTAGCCTTTATCTCCTCAAAACGTTTCGCTTGTTCTTCTTTGGTGATTGAAAAATAGAGTTTTATCAAACGAATTCCAGATTCAATGATCATGCGCTCAAAATCATTGACCTGATTCATAAAAATTTCATACTCTTCTTCAGTACAAAATCCATTTACTGGTTCCACTACAGCACGATTGTACCAGCTACGGTCAAAAAAAACAATTTGTCCCTTATTAGGAAGTTGGTTGATATACCTCTGAAAATACCATTGCCCTTTTTCCTCTTCTGTAGGTTTTGGAAGGGCTACCACCTTAAATTCTCGGGGATTTAAATGTTGCGTTATACGTCTTATGGCACCACCTTTACCAGCAGCATCACGTCCTTGAAAAAGGACTACGACTTTCTCGTTCTGTTCAACTACCCAATGCTGTAAGTGAATAAGCTCTACTTGCAATTTCTCTAGACGCGTTTCAAAATTTACATTCCGTAGTACTTTTGTTACGCTGGTATTATCATAGAGAAGGAATTGCTTGATAGCTTTCTTTCTATTTAAACTGTTTTGTGCCTTTTCAGAAAGTCTCATAATTAATCAATCTGTCTGTTCATTCTATGATAGCGTTGCACCACATTTGGATCTGGCAAGACGGTAGTACCTGAGCTGCCTTTTCGATCGTATTCAAATCGTGAGAGGACATACCTAATACTCTCTAACCTTGCTTGACGCTTATCATTAGTTCTAATTATTATCCAAGGGCTAATGGTGGTATGCGATTTACTAAACATCTGTTCTTTATAAAACGTATAATCATCCCAAAGTCGCTGTCCTTCCCTATCCACTTCACTAAACTTCCACCTTTTTAAAGGATTTTCAAGTCGGGAGTTAAAACGTCTCACTTGTTCTTCTTTAGAAATTGAGAACCAAAACTTAATTATGTCTACTCCATCTTCGTAGAGCATATGTTCAAATTCAGGTACTTGTACCATGAATTTATCATACTCTTCTTTATTGCAAAAACCCATAACAGGCTCAACCACAGCGCGGTTATACCAACTTCTATCAAAAAATACAATTTCACCTGGATCCGGTAAAGCCTTAATATAGCGCCTAAAATACCACTGTCCTTTTTCAATATCTGTAGGTTTGGTAAGTGCGACAATGCGCATGGATCGCGGATTTAAATGCTCAGTAAACCGTCTAATGGCTCCTCCTTTTCCTGCAGCATCACGTCCTTCAAAAATTACACAAACGCGTCTTTTATGTTTTGCAAGCCATTGCTGTAAATCCACCAATTCGCCTTGAAGTTTGAGCAGTTCCTTTTCATATTCAACTGCATATAAGATATCTGAATAGCGCTCAGGATCTATCTTCGACTTTAATGCCGACAAAAATGCTTCTCGATCTTTATGTTTTTCAAAATCCTCTAATGTGAGCATAAGAATAATAACTAAGGTGCTAATATCAGTAAATTTTTGAAGCTAAACCATGATATTTATCAATTTAATAAATTAATAAATTGGTTTCTTGTTATTTCTTCAGCACCCAAGCTTTCTAAATGTGATGTGTAGATTTGACAATCTATAAGCTCGTAATTTCCTTCTTGCACTAGATGAATTAACCCAATTTTACTTGCATTACTTTTTTTTGAAAACATACTTTCTCCACAAAATACTTTATTTCCAATATCCACACCATAGAGTCCTCCTACAAGTTCGTTTTCTTTCCATACTTCAACAGATTTGGCATATCCCAATTCATGTAGTTTGTTATATGCTTCCATCATACCTTGTGTAATCCAGGTAGAGTGTTGGCCTTCTCTTTTGACTTGGGCACACTCAATAATAACCTCAGCAAAATTCTGATTATATGTTATCTTAAATTCTTCTTTTCGTAGAACTTGTCGCATACTTTTAGATACTTTAAGGTTTTCAGGAAAAAGTACAAACCTTGGATCTGGCGACCACCACAAAATAATATTGTCATCTTCAAACCAAGGAAAAATACCATTGCTGTAAGCTAGCTTGAGGCGGTCAATAGATAAGTCACCACCAATAGCCAATAACCCTTCATCGTTGGCTGAAGAAGGGTCTGGAAAAAAAAGTTCTTTATTTAAAACATACATGTTGTCACGTCTTCCTAAAAAGGCAAGTCGTCATGCTCATCCTGAGTTAAATCTGTGGCAGGTTCAAAAGCATCCATTGGAGGAACAGGCGGAATTTCTCCTGAATTGGCGTCGGCTTGAATATTCTCGATTCGCCAACCTTGAATTGAATTAAAATATTTTGTTTCACCTTGTGGGTTCACCCATTCACGCCCTCTTAGGTTTATACTTACTTTTACAATTTGTCCTATTTCATACTGATCTAATAGGTTGGTCTTATCTTGTACAAACTCAATCATGAGATGTTGCGGATATTGCTCTTCGGTAGTAACTACCAGTTCTCTTTTTCTAAATCCATTGGCACCAAATTCCTTAGTATCACCAATTACTTTAATACGTCCTTGTATTTCCATAGTTTCATTTCATTATTATGAGAGTAATAATTTCCAGGCGCTCTCAACATCGCCAAAGCTCAAATAATTTTGTGCTATTTTATGTTTATCTCTATGAGACATTTCTTTTATATTCGGGTAACGTTCACTTATATCTTCAACAAACGAATTAATGTCGGTTTGATTTGGCATGGCCTCAACATTGCCTAACATTCCCAGATCATTTCCAGTTAAGATCATACTATTCTTAACATGCTCAGGCATGGCATCGACTCCAATACCTAATGAACGTAACGGTTTAGGAATCTCAAAAAAACCAGAATTTGCTCTTGAATAAAAACTACCTCCAGCTCTGGCCACAAGATCTAATTTGTTCTGATCTATAGTTTCATCATCATTCAATACCTCAAATGAAATATGCATTTTCACCACTTCACAGATAATTAAATTTCCTGCACCTCCTTCTTTACCTAAACTTTTTATATCCATCACCTTGCATTCAAACTGAACAGGAGACTCCGCTACCCTAAATGGTCTAACCAATTCAGATTCTAACATGGATAATCCTGCTTTCTCAAACTCATTAACGTCTTCTGGATACTCAGTGCTCGATAAGGAGGCTTGATGCACCAAATCATAATTTACCACATTAATAACCACCTCTTTAGTGGCCTTTACATTTTGTAAGGTGTGTTTTATAGTGTTATCTCTTACTCTTCTTGCCGGCGAAAAAATAAGCACAGGTGGCTTTGCACTAAACACATTAAAAAAGCTAAATGGCGACAAATTAGGGTTCCCTTCATCATCAATGGTACTGGCAAATGCAATTGGCCGAGGTGCTACTGCACTTAATAACAGACCATGTAGTTTAGCAGTTGAAATATCTTTTGGATCGAATGATTTCATAAAGGCAAATTTAACCAAAAGTGAGCCATGAAAAAATTGAATTACTAACAACCCAAGCAATAATATTAACATAATTGCATTATATTTAAAATTGTAAACTCTATTGATGACCATTACCAAAAATCAGAATGTATTGCGATGGATTATGATCGTCGCTTCTTTCATTATTATTTCACTTATATTATGGAACACCTATGTGTTCTTCCAGCATTTTAAGTCTGAAGAGGCTATAAAAATGAAGAATTTCTCTCTTGCCCAAGGAGAACTTGGAAATATATTAGATCTTGAAGGTAACATCAGTGATTTTCCGTTAACTGTTGTGCAAAGTAATACAACCACACCAATGATTTCAGTGACTAAAGATGGTAATATTTCAGTGCGCAATATTGATGAAGAAAAAGCTAAAGACTCGGTTTACATTAATAAGCTTATTGAGAAATTTAAAGGTGAAAACAACCCCATTCCTGTAGTATTTAAAGGGGAGGTCATACAAACTTTATATTATGGCAATTCGCCCTTATTAAATAAGTTAAAATATTATCCCTTAGCCTTATTACTTATTTTCTTCTTATTTGGTGCAGTTGTTTACTTTTTTTATCGGAGCTCTAAAAACGAAGTTCAAAATAAACTATGGTCTGGTATGGCCAAAGAAACCGCTCATCAAATAGGCACACCTTTATCATCATTAGTAGGATGGACTGAACTCTTAAAATCAGAGAACATCAATCAGGATCATGTTAAGGAGATCGAAAAAGATATTGAACGACTTCAAACCATAACCGATAGGTTTAGTAAAATAGGTTCTGTTCCTACTTTAAAGTCTACAAATATTATCGCGGCTACTCAAAAGGCATACGATTACTTAAAAGCAAGATCATCAAAGCTCATTGCGTTTAGTTTTGAGGCTCCTGAAGAAGTCATAAATGTAAACCTCAACGAGCAATTGTACGGATGGACAATTGAGAACTTAGTGAAGAATTCTATCGATGCAATGAAAGGTGAAGGTCAGGTAAAGATTGAGATCATTTCACATGATACATTTGTCAATGTATTGGTTTCCGATACTGGAAAGGGAATTCAAAAAAAGAATTTTAAAAAGATATTCGAGCCTGGTTATACCAGTCGAAAACGTGGTTGGGGTTTAGGCCTCTCATTGGCTAAACGCATTATTGAGGACTATCACAATGGCAAGATTAAAGTACTTCATTCTGAAATGAAAAGAGGTACTATTATGCAGATTACGATAAAAACCTTATAAATTGGAATTGATCTGTTTAGCTAAGGCTTGCATGTCATCATTAGACAACGACACTTTTCTAATAAATCGTGCATCTTCCATGGAGTTAAGAGGAATTAGATGCACATGTACATGAGGGACTTCAAGACCAATTACCGTTAATCCAACACGTTTGCAGGGAACTGTTTTAGCAATAGCTGACGCGACAGTTTTTGAAAACTGCATAAGCCCTAAATAAGTAGGGTCATCTAGATCAAATAGTTTATCTACTTCTTTTTTTGGAATGCAAAGTGTGTGGCCTTTGGCATTTGGGTTAATATCTAGGAATGCCAAAAAATCATCGTTTTCAGCTACTTTATAACACGGAATCTCACCACATATGATCTTTGAG
>CAYZKX010000005.1:0-30495 GCA_964479055.1 uncultured Flavobacteriaceae bacterium | reverse complement strand
GTGTTGATCCTTTTAATATTTTGGCTTTGACCTTTACCAATAAGGCGGCACGAGAAATGAAAGGCCGTATCGCTGAAATTGTTGGGGAGAGTGAAGCAAAAAATTTATGGATGGGTACGTTTCATTCGGTTTTTGCAAAAATATTGCGCTTTGAAGCTGATCGATTGGGTTATCCCAGCAACTTTACAATTTATGACACTCAAGATTCGCAACGTTTAATTGCATCTATTATAAAGGAGATGCATTTAGATAAAGACATCTATAAGTACAAACAGATCTATTCGCGTATTTCTTCATACAAAAACAGTTTGATCACCGTTAAAGCTTATTTCCAGAATCCTGAGCTTATCGAAGCCGATGCCATGGCAAGGCGTCCACGATTAGGAGACATCTATAAAGAATATGTGGATCGCTGTTTTAAGGCTGGTGCCATGGATTTTGACGATCTATTATTAAAGACCAACGAATTGTTAACCCGTTTTCCAGATGTCCTTGCGAAATATCAGAATAGGTTTAAATACATACTTGTTGACGAGTATCAGGATACCAACCATAGTCAATATTTAATAGTAAGAGCTTTATCTGACCGTTTTCATAACATTTGTGTGGTAGGAGATGATGCACAAAGTATTTATGCTTTTAGAGGAGCCAACATTAATAACATTCTAAATTTTCAGAGAGACTATGACGATGTTAAGGTGTATAGACTTGAACAGAATTATAGATCGACTAAAAACATCGTCAATGCTGCAAATTCGATCATTGATAAGAATACCCAAAAGCTGGACAAAGTAGTATGGACAGCTAATGAGGAAGGTTCTAAAATTAAGGTTAATAGATTAATGACTGATGGTGATGAAGGACGTTTTGTGGCCAGTTCAATATTTGAAAACAAAATGCAATATCAACTAAAAAACAGTGATTTTGCAGTACTTTACCGAACCAATGCGCAATCAAGAGCCATTGAGGACGCCTTGAGAAAACGGGATATACCTTATCGCATTTACGGCGGATTATCCTTTTATCAACGCAAGGAAATAAAGGATGTTCTATCGTATTTACGATTGGTTGTAAATCCGGCAGATGAAGAAGCTTTAAAAAGGGTAATCAACTTTCCGGCACGAGGAATAGGTCAAACCACAATGGATAAATTAATTGTCGCTGCCAATAGGTATAACAAGACAATTTTTGAAGTTATAAAACATAGCAGCACTTTGGATATAGCCATTAATGCTGGAACTCGAACCAAATTGCAGGACTTTGTTACCATGATCGAAAGCTTTCAGGTGATGAATCAAAATGCTAATGCCTTTGAATTGGCCGAACATGTTACTAAGGCAAGTGGGTTGATAAGAGAGTATAACAAAGATGGTACACCTGAGGGTATTACTCGAATGGAGAATATTGAAGAGCTACTCAACGGTATCAAAGATTTTGTAGAAGGTCAAAAAGAATTGGATGGAGCTACAGGATCTTTGACTGAGTTTTTGGAGGATGTGGCACTAGCTACCGATCTGGATAATGCTGATGATGATATTGATCGTGTAGCATTAATGACCATCCATTTGGCAAAAGGACTGGAATTTTCTTATGTTTATATTGTAGGACTTGAAGAAGATCTGTTTCCAAGTGCTATGAGTATGAATACTAGAAGTGAGCTAGAGGAGGAGCGGCGTTTATTCTATGTGGCTTTGACCAGGGCTGAGAAACAAGCGTATCTCACTTATAGTCTGTCGCGATACAGATGGGGAAAATTGATAGATGCCGAACCCAGCCGTTTTATAGAAGAAATAGATGATCGTTATCTTGAAATATTGACACCAATTGAAGAACGCCGTTTTAACCCAATGTTGGACGCCTCAATTTTTGGTGATGTGCCTCAAAACAAAATTCGTTTTAAAAAGCCAGTTAGTAAACCGAAGCCTAAGGCCGAAGGGTTTAAGATCTCAACACCAAAAAATCTGAAACCTATTGGTAAAAGTGAACGCTCAACCAATTTATTTGACAATAAATTGGCCGTAGGAAATATTGTAAATCATCAACGTTTTGGTAAAGGGGAGGTCACTAAAATTGAAGGTCAGGGTGCCGATCTAAAAGCTGAAATAAATTTTGAAAATGGTGGGACTAAAAAATTATTGTTACGATTTGCAAAGCTAGAACTGCTAGGTTAGTCTTTTACCATAACTACAGAGTTGATATTTCCTTTACCATCATATTCTTTAATAGGATTAGTTGGATCTGTGATCCATTTACCATCAACAATAAATTTGTAATGATGTTTACCACCTGCTAAGGAGGTAGTAAGGGTCCAACCAGAATCTGTTTTGATCATTTTATAACTCTCTTCTGACCAATCATTGAAACCGCCAGAAAGCACAACGTCTTGAGCATTTTCATAACCAGCTAAGTAAAATGTAATCTTGCCTTCAATGCTGACTACAGAGTTAAAACCGCCATATTCATTAATTACTTTATCAGGATTATTAGGATCTTCAATCCAATTACCGTCGACAATAAACTTATAATAGTAGGTATCTGGACGTAATTTCAAAGTTATGGTCCAACCCTCATCATTTCTTTTCATTTTAAAAACATCCTCATTCCATTTATTAAAAGAACCACTAAGAACTACATTTTCAGCATCTTGAAATCCTTTCAAATTAAAGGTAGCATTGCCACTTTCCGATGGAATTGCGGTAAACATTCGTAAATTATAAACATATAGATCATTGCCTTTTCTGCTTTTGGCCGGAACAACATATTTAGCTTCAGTAGGTTCAGCCCAATAATGATCATTTATAACAAACTTAAATTGCCAATCGAATTTATCTTTAAAATCAGATATCTTTTTTCGAAATTGATACATGGAATCATTGATTTTTTCCATAGACCATGCATTGTTAGACCAATCATTGAATTCTCCAGCAACAGCTACTTTAGATATGCTTACTTCATCAAGAGTGACCCACTCGTGATCCTTATCACTACTTAATAAAGAATAATCTTTTTTATTAAAAGTAAATACAACCTCATCACCTTCAATACGATAACCGTTTTTTGTATTGGTCTGACCAAGTGCCAAAAGGCTAGTGCATAAAACTAATAGTGACAATATGTAGCTTATTGATTTCAATTTTCTTGTTTTGGTGTTGCTATAAAGTATAGCATTTCTTTTTTGTAATTAATGATTGTTCTTTTTTGTTTAAAAAACTCATAGCCCAAGATTCCATCTAGTCGAGACTTAAATGTAAAATTAATATTTTTTAAATTGGTGACTATAGTTAGCATTGGCCCAAAATAAATGGTTTCACTTAGTTGAACACGGTGCAAATTTCCTGCCAAAACATAGATTTGATTTTTACTCGCACCGGTCAATTTTAATCTTCGTTTAGGTTGAAAAACTTCCAATATTTTGGGATCTATATCCTTATTTATTTGGTTGAACTCAGCACCACTATCAATCCCTAACTTAACATCAAGGCCATTGATCTGTCCATCTATAACAATAGCATGTTTTTTTAGTTTAAAAGGAATACTGTCTAGAATCTCCTCTAAATAGACTTCCTTATTGAGTGTATTTCCTTTTTTGTCAATTTTGGATAGCGTTATTTGTTGAAGATAGAGATCAATAAATATTTCATAGTCTTTCAAAATATTAAAACCAATTATACCAAGGAGCTTTATTCTTTTTGCTTCTTCAATATGTGATAAATCAATAATATCAGTTTTCTTATTTTTGAGACTAAAGTTCTCTAGAATAAACTCTCTAAGCTTCATTTCTTGGGCATTTTCTATACTACCATTTACTCCATAAGTAGTTTTGTATTTGGATAATTTTGTTTTAAAATGTACCTTATTGAGAATAAGGGTTTCCGAGCCCGTATCAATAATAAAATTTCCTTTTTTATCATGAGTTTCGGCTTCAATAACTAAAAGCTGATCAATAATTTTAAATGGAATTCTTGTAGTATATTCATTAATTACCTCAGCTTTTGGAAAAGATATACCTCTCTCATAATCTGCCTGTAAAACCTGAATATTGGTAAAGATTAATAATATGAATAGACTTATTCTATGCATATTAAAAAGACGAATAAAAAGCGAACAATGTTACACTTTAAAGTGATAAGAAAATCTTAATTTTTTAAGTCCTTTATTTATGTCTTTTGGAATGGTAATAGATTTTGAAAACCTTAAAAAGAATATAAAAAAAACCCCAACTTTGGAGAGTTGGGGTTCATCATAACACCAAATAACATTTAGTTTCCACCAGTAGATAAATTCTTCATTTCTTGTTCTATCATGTCATAGAACTCATCAATTTTTGGTAATACTATTATACGTGTTCGTCTGTTTTTTGCTCTGTTCTCAGCGGTATCGTTTGATGCTACAGGTTGGAATTCAGCACGTCCAGCAGCAATAAGTCTACTGGATTCAACACCTAAATCTTCCAATACACGTACCACTGAAGTCGCACGCTTAACACTTAAATCCCAGTTGTCTATTAACGGATCTTTTTTATAAGGAACATTATCGGTATGAGCCTCAACCATAGCTTCAAAATTTGGTTTCCCATTAACAACTGTTGCTACTTTACCTAATACCACTTTTGCACGTTCGCTTACGCGATAACTACCTGTTTGGAATAATAACTTGTCGGCAATCGAAACAAATACCACACCTTTCTCAACATTGATTTCAATATCTGGATCGTCTATTCCAACTTCTTTTTTCAAACTAGTAACCAAGGCTAGCATAACACTATCCTTTTTATTGACAGCATCTTGTAAACGTGATATTTTAAGATCTTTTTCTTTCATGCTTTCAAGAGTCTTCTCTATGTTATCGGCACCTTTGGCCGTTAGCATGGTAAGATCCTTGTTACTTTGAATCAAGCTCTCATTATTGGATCTCAAATCATTTATTCTATCTTCCAAAGCGCTAACTTTGGCGTCTGCCGATGCCTTATCTGCTAAACATGAATTTAATTTAACTGTAGCTGAATTTAGTAGGTCTTGCGTTTCTTTTTGTTTAGCTTGTAAAGCAGCATGTTCTTTTTGTGAAACACAGGAAGACAACAGGAACATGAAGGATAAACTAAGTAAAATTATTTTTTTCATAATTGGGATTAATTTGTCTTTTGATTAATGTCAAAAATATACAAAATAAGAATGAAGTTTTGAGGATTAACAAAACTTTTACTAACCAACTTATAAACGTTTATACGTCCTTTTTTTATCAATAAAGTAAGCCCGAACAACTGACTTTATCATATAGTAATTTTCACGCGGTTGAATAGTATTTCTTTGAGATAGTAAACGCTTAAGATTCATATAGAAACTAAAATGGGATTTAAGCACAGCAAAGGTATGTTGAGGTTTTAATTGCAATAGAAACCAAATGGCCGCAATACCATCTAAGAATAATCTAGTAAACATTGTGCTAAATAACGACCTGCCAGGTAAGTTTTTAGTTAGCATAAAAAGAGAGTTGCGAAAATTGAGGTATGTTTTTCTGGGATTGGATTTATGTAAGGTTCCGCCACCAAGATGATAGACCACACAATTACCATTGTATAATATGGTAGCACCACTATTATATGAGCGCCAGCAAAGGTCTATTTCTTCCATATGCGCAAAAAATTGATCATCCATACCATTTAAATCCCAATAATGTTGTTGTCTAATAAATAAACAAGCTCCTGAGGCCCAAAATATGGGCATGCTGTCATCATATTGCCCATGATCCTTTTCGATGGTTTCGAAAACACGACCTCTGCAATATGGAAATCCATACTTGTCTATAAATCCTCCCGCTGCACCAGCATAATCAAACTGGTCTTTTTGATGATAATTCAAAATCTTGGGTTGAATGATGGCTGTTTCTGGTTGAGAATTGAACATTGCAATAATTGGAGAAAGCCAATTGGCTTCAACTTCTACATCATTATTGAGCAGACAATATATGTCCGCTACCACTTGCTTTAACGCCATATTATAGCCCTGTGCAAAACCGTAATTACGATCATTATTAATGATTTTAATTTCGGGATAATTGGAATTGAGAAAGTCTAAAGAGTTATCTGTTGAACCATTATCAGCAACATAAATATCGGCATGCTCACTAGAGTATTGCATCACCGAAGGCAAGAATTGTTCCAGTAATGCCTTGCCATTCCAGTTCAATATCACTATTGCGATTTTCAAGCTATTTTATTTTTAAGAAGTATCTGCAATCATTTGAAATTGCATTAGACTCTTGAAGGGTTTTCTTGAAACAAATTTCGATGTTATTAGGATCTTTAAACATCAATGTTCCAGTATCCCGTTTTAGGACCTCGTTCTTAACCATATCGCGAATGATTATTGTAATTTTGAAGTGTCCATTTATTTTGGAAATTGTATAGGTCATTCGCAATATTTCACCATCAATATTGTAACCTATGCCACCCATGAGTTGTCCATTAGACCTAAATGTGATAAATCCACGATCGTCCAGAATCATTTGCACATCATCAGTTCCAGTGGACTCCCAAGTACCGATTAAATTTTCATTCTTTTGTGCATAAATTATTGAAGTAGCCAGCACAAAAGCTATGATCAATGCATATTTCACTTTCATTGTTTAAATGTAGGAATATCTTTTAAAAAGCGATAATTTTTTAGCTGAAAATCGATGAACGCATAGTAATGTTCGATACCATTAGATACGATTAAGTAATCTGCATTTAATGCCATATTATATCGCGCAATCTGATCGAATGTATCTTGGGTGATCTTTGTTTGATATGATTTACATTCAACAATGAGTTTAATGGATCCATTGGAATGAAAAACTACAATATCATATCTTTTTTTTAGGCCATTGACCAAAAAGGTTTTTTCTACATTGATTAGTGATTTGGGGTATTTTTTGGTGTAGATTAAATATTTGATCCAATGTTGCCTAACCCATTCTTCAGGTTGTAAAACCACAAATTTTTTGCGAATCTCATCGTAGATAAGCACTTTATTTTCGCTATTTTTGAAACGAAACTCGAAGTCTTGGAAATTCAGGTTTTGCACCTCACAAAAGTGGTGATTTTTTTTTAAATGGATGAAGTTAAAAACATTGTAAGCGATATCAATAAGGGCACCATAAGCCCTATTTATCTATTAATGGGTGAAGAGCCATATTATATCGATAAGATATCGGAATATATTGAAAACTCAGTGCTCTCGGAGGAGGAAAGAGGTTTCAATCAAATGGTGTTATATGGACGTGATGTATCTATTGAAGAAATTGTAGCCAATGCTAAGAGATTCCCCATGATGGCCGAAAGGCAAGTTGTTATTGTTAAAGAAGCTCAAGACCTTTCCCGAACCATTGATAAGTTAATTGACTATGCTCAAAATCCACAACCTTCTACGGTTTTGGTGCTTAATTACAAATACAAGAAATTTGATAAACGAAAGGCCTTGTATAAGGCCATTAATAAACAAGGTGTAGTTTTTGAAAGTAAAAAATTATATGAGAATCAAGTCGCCGATTGGATTCGACGTGTACTATCACCAAAAGAATATACCATTGTTCCCAAGGCAGCACAGATGCTTGTTGAATTTCTAGGCACCGATCTTAGTAAGATTAACAATGAGCTAGAAAAGCTCATGCTGGTTGTACCCAAAGACCGCCAGATTACTCCAGAGTTAATAGAGGAGAATATTGGTATAAGCAAAGACTACAATAATTTTGAATTGCGTAAGGCCATTGGTGAAAAAAATGCACTAAGGGCACATCAAATTATCAACTATTTCGCCGATAATCCTAAAGACAATCCAATTGTTGTCACTATCGCATTGTTGTATAATTTCTTTTCTCAACTATTGCATTATCACGGACTTAATGACAAATCTCCTCGTGCTGTTGCCTCGTCATTAAGAATCAATCCATACTTCGTCAATGAATATATTCTTGCCGCAAGGAATTATCCTATGAAGCGTGTAAGTGTGATCATCGACCTTCTTCGAGAAACTGATCTCAAAAGTAAAGGGGTTAATGCCAATGCGCTACCACAAAAGGATCTTTTAAAGGAACTTGTTGTAAAGATCCTAAACTAGTCCTTTTGGACAGCGAATTTTCCAGATCCTGTAAAAACAAGAACAAGGAAACACATTGCGTATAATAATGCCTTTTCTTTTGTACCAAATGGATCATCAGCATGCACTACAAGTGCCGCTACAAGCATAGTAATTGCAGCTGGAATGGCTGCCCATTTAGTTTTAAATCCTATTAAGATTAAAAGCGGAGCAACAACTTCTCCAACTAATGCTAATATCAATGACAAGGTAGCCCCAACACCAAGTGGATCAGGAAAATCTATTGGTGATTCAAATAATCTACTAATTTTAGGAATTCCATGCGTGAGCATCATTCCAGCAGCGCCTAGTCGCAAAATAAGCAATCCGAGATCTTTATTTGTTTTAAACATAATTTATAGTTTTTATGAGTTTCCTTTAAGTAAATTCACACTAACGGTAGCCAATTCATTATCTGGAAATTTAGTGTAATAGCGTGGGTCAGCTTCCAAACCAGCTTCTTTAGCAATAGCATTAAAAATATCTACCTCAATTATATATTGATCGGAGTAGCCATGTGTAGCATCATAAGCAGTCGCCGCCGTTTTTCCAATACTTTTCGCGGCCAATCCAGGAGGAATGGTATGCAGCTCGATTATTAAAAGACCAAATTTCTCTACATAGGGTTTCCATTTTACCAAATGCTCTAGTAGAGAATTCTCAACCATATTGTTGTTTAATCGTTTTCCCATTGAAGCATAAGCACCTGTTGAATGGCTGTTGCTTCTGTCACTAATTGTCGGGTTTTCCCAAATGCGGTTATGATCCAAAAATGTGCGTACATTAAGAAGGTCTCTAAGTTCAATATTATAGTCTTCCTTTAGGTCGTTTGCTAAAAGGTCTGGTCGCCCAATATCACCCCAAACCACTTTCGCCCATATATCAGCCTTGATCAAATTGGCTCTAGTTACTTTTAATGCAGCTTTATTAAAATCGGCACCAACCAATAAAAGTGGATGTTCATCGAGCAATTTACCACGCAGTGTTTGTTGTTCTATGACATCAAAAATATGTTGAATAAAAGCTCCGTTTCCACAGCCCATGTCCAATATACCTTTTGGCTGCTCATCAATAGGTCTGTTGAAAAGCTCAATTATTATTTGATCTATGACTTTAAAGTATGTTGAGTGTGCTCCACCACTTCCCCAAACATTCATTTCACGATGTACATGTTTTTCTGACTCATCAGAACCTGATGCTAGAATTTTAGGGTTACCAAATAGCAATTGATCAAGATGAATAAAAGTAGGTAAGTAGGAAACCGTGACACCATAGGCACTGGCACGCTTAGCAAAGAATAGACCTTTATCGGTAAACTGATAGGTTTCTTTTTTCTTTTTGAACCAGCCCAAATGTGCAAAAAAGTCTAAAATCTTTTTAAAACTTTCAGGGTCTTTATGATATTCTTGTGCTCTAAATGAAGCCTCCATAAAATATTTATGAAATAGCCCATTTACGCCTAGCATAACGATTAATGGCGCAGCAATGACCCCCTCTATGTGCTTTAATATCTGTTGTTCAACGTTATTAGAAGCGCTATTGGTAAGGCCGAACTTATCTTCGTATTTTTTGAAAATTCGTTCTAAGGCAATAAAAGTATCGGCACCAATTATTTGATCTTCAGGGAATTTAACCGTGTATTTTAACAAATTTACAGCATCCTCATAAAGTGGAACTAACTTAAATGCTTCGGCACTATTTTCATTTATATGATAGTTAATTGAATTTGCATTATTATCCACATCCTGAATGAGCCAACCTTGAGAACTCAGTATCCGCAGGGCAATATTGAGATATCCTTCGTTGGCCTTGAACTTCTTGGTGATTTCTTCTAATGCTATTTTTTTAGAATCTAGTATAAAATCAAGAACGCCATGTTTATGAAGGGTGTAGGCTGTAGTTGCTGTAGCAATACCATCTAAATGCCTGAATATAGAACTTCTAAATTCAGACTTTTCTTGTTTCGTTAACATTTGGGTGTTCTTTGATTATAAATATAAAAAATCAATCGATTTATTTTTACCAAAACAAATCTTATGTCAAATAATAATTAGCGCAATTTAGGATAATCATTAGGATTCACCTCATGCATGATTTTGTAAACCGCTTCAAATATATCTTCAACTGAAGGTTTACTAAAGTAATCGCCATCTGTGCCATAGGCAGGTCTATGCGCTTTAGCTGTAAGTGTTACTGGTTGACTATCAATATATTGGTAAGCATTTTGCGAATTGAGTATTTCATTTAAAATATAAGCTGATGCTCCACCGGGAACATCTTCATCTATAACCATTAAACGATTCGTTTTTGCAACACTCTTTATTATGTCTTGATTAAGATCAAATGGAATCAAGGACTGTACATCTATGATCTCGGCATCAATACCAACCTCAATTAGCTCCCTTGCCGCTTGCTCTACAAGACGCAAAGTTGAACCATAGGAGACAAGTGTTATATCTGTTCCTTCCTTAACAATTTCAACAACACCAATAGGTGTGGTAAATTCGCCTAAGTTTGTTGGTAATTTTTCCTTAAGCCTATAGCCGTTTAAGCATTCAACCAATAATGCCGGTTGATCACCTTGGAGCAGGGTATTATAGAATCCAGCTGCTTTAGTCATGTTTCGTGGAACTAAAACATAAACACCTCTAATTAAATTTAAAATCCCACCTAATTGTGAACCCGAATGCCAAATTCCTTCTAGACGATGACCTCGTGTTCTAATAATCATAGGAGCTATTTGCTTTCCAAGGGTACGGTAGTACAATGTTGACAAATCATCACTAATAATTTGAAGGGCGTATAGCAAATAATCCAAGTACTGAATTTCGGCAATTGGACGAAGTCCTCTTAAGGCCATTCCAATACCTTGTCCAACAATTGTGGCCTCTCTAATTCCTACATCGGCGACTCGTAATTCACCATATTTTTCTTGTAGTCCTTCAAGACCTTGATTGACATCACCAATATTTCCTGAATCTTCACCAAACACGAGTGCTTCAGGATATCTGCTAAAAATGGCGTCAAAATTATCTCTTAATACAATTCGAGCATCAACTTCTTCTGTATCGCTATTATAGGATGGTGGTATCTCATCAATATGGATTGGGTTTTTATCGGATTCACTGTATAAATGAGAACTATATTTTGGTTGAATCCGATCAATATAAGCGGCTATCCATTGTTGTAACTGTTGTTTTTCAAGCGTATTTTCTGTAAGCACATAGCGCAATGCTTTACGCGTGGCTTCCATAATTTCCTTTCGAATCGGTTCGTCTTTGGAAGCTAAATCACTGCTGAGCTTTGAAATAAAAACTTTATTAGGACTTGAAGCAGCCAAGTTATTCAACAAACCTAGGGCCTGTTCGCGCTCTTCCAAAATAGGTGCCATGAAGTCTGTCCAAGCCTCTTTTTTAGCTGTTCTGACTTCTTTTTTAAGCTGCTTTTCAATATCTGTCAACTCATCGTTGTTAGCAATACCATTTGAAATAAGCCATTCGCGCATTTTGGTTATACAATCAAACTCCGTTTCCCAATCAAGGCGTTCCTTGCTTTTGTATCTCTCATGCGAACCAGAGGTAGAATGACCTTGTGGTTGCGTTAGTTCATCGACGTGTATTAACACAGGAACATGTTCGTTCCTTGCAATTTGCGAAGCCTTTTGGAAGGTTTCAATTAAACTTGGGTAATCCCAGCCATTGACCTTCAAAATTTCATAACCGTTTCCTTTATCGTCCCTTTGAAATCCTTTTAGAATTTCCGAAATATTCTCTTTGGTAGTTTGATGTTTAGCATGTACAGAAATACCATAGTCGTCATCCCAAATACTAATAACCATTGGAACTTGTAAAACTCCTGCGGCATTTATGGTTTCAAAAAAAATACCCTCGCTAGTACTCGCATTTCCTATTGTACCCCAAGCCACTTCATTACCATTATTCGAAAAATTTGTAGTATTTATACCTTCAACGTTTCTATAGATCTTTGACGCCTGAGCCAATCCTAGTAAGCGTGGCATTTGAGAGGCCGTAGGTGATATATCGGCACTAGAGTTTTTTTGTTTGGTTAAATTCTTCCAATTATGGTGTTCATCAATGCTGTGTGTCCCAAAATGTCCGCCCATTTGTCTACCTGCGCTCATAGGATCGGCATTGATATCAGTATGTGCATAAAGGCCTGCAAAAAATTGTTTTGCATTAAGTTCACCAATACACATCATAAAAGTTTGATCGCGATAATAACCCGATCTGAAGTCACCATTTTTAAAAGCCTTAGCCCACGCTAATTGAGGCACTTCTTTGCCATCTCCAAAAATTCCAAATTTTGCTTTTCCGGTGAGTACTTCACGGCGCCCAAGTAAACTGCATTCTCTACTCGTGACAGCAATTGCATAATCACTTAAAACTTCGGTTTTGAAGTCGTCAAATGACATGTCTTTTTTTATGTCCAGATCAGTATGCATAGGTGACGTTTGAAAGTGCAAATTTAGATAAACTAGGTGTTAATTACAACGTGTAATGTTGTTAATAAAATATAATATTATCAACCATCCTAGCTTATTTTTATTAAAATCTCAAAAAATATAAGATATTCGAAAATTGAATAAGAATAATTCAATAAATCAGTACCACTTTCGTCTGAAAAGTCCAAATAAAGTTTCGGGATCTACCGTAAAGATGAATCGGATCTTTTCGTCATAATTGTCTTGCGCGATTTCCCAACCTAGATTAGAGTAAACAGGAAAATAGATCTCAAAATAATCTTGTACCAGATTAAGACGTATTCCTGAGTCGTATACAAATTTAGCACTGCTACCTTTGTTCTTAACCCAGCCAATATCGCCATAAGCCTGTATATAGCGCCATATAGAAGTACTAAAGTTAGCTGTGGCTATCCATTGATTAGAAAAAGCGGGTTCTAACTGTGATTTAAATCCACCTTCAGCAATAATTATTTGTTGACTGAAGATTCCAGTATCTTCCGACCGTCCAAGATAATTATAATCAAAGAGGTAATCTGTTGGACGATCTAAAGCAAAACTGAAGTAGTCTGAATCTTCAGGGTTATTGTTAAAAATGAATGATCCTGCAAATAATCTAACGCTTAATTGCCTATTACTTTCAAACAGTTTTCTATAAAAATAGTTGAATGAAACTTTACTAAAATCTTTATTGAGTTGAAAATCAAGGAACCATTTTTTATATTGTAATAAGTTGTTATCTGTATGTAAATAATTCACATTAAAAATACCGTAATTAGGTTCTTCACTGTCAGAAATATTATTGACATCTTCATCGCGATAAATATCCAAATAACGTACTTCTAATAACCTTCTCTCATTAGATCGATAGTTGTCCTTGTCTCTAAAGTAAAATCTGACCGTTGGGGTTATTTTGCGTCTGAAGAGACCTTCAGCATAGGATCTATAGCTTCCACTAACGCCATAAATAATAGAATAAAGGTCTTTATGAGTATCAATATTCTCGTACATTAAAAAAGAAACTGTTCCTGTAAGTTTCTTGGAATTGAGCCCATATTCTGGAGCTATTTTATAATTGAATGCCCGTCTTAAAATGGTTTTATTATACATTTTCACGCCTAAGGAGAGTCCATCATATATATTACGATATTGAATAATAGGCATAAAGAAGATTTGATTGTAACTCGGGTCTTCTATATCTTGAAACAATCTTAGTTGCAATGGCTTCCTATTAAAAAATGATCCTCGTAAGGATTTCCAGTTATCTCTCAAATTATATTCAGGAATGACATTCTCATAATTAAGAACCAGCTTATTGGCCTCCTCTTTAGCCACGGTCATGTGTTTACCAGACCCAATATCGGTCACCCAGGATTTGGAGATAATAGAGTCATTTTTCAATGTATAAAGAGAAACTGGCATTTTATTATCACGCTTATTGGTAATTAAAATGGAAACCGAGTCTTCTTGAATATCTTCGATCTTAAGCTTAAAATCTATTTTTTTTCGGCTATGGACATAGTCTTCAAAAAACCAACTTAGATCCTTTTCAGTCCTATTGGTTAAAAAGGATTGAAAATCTGTTGGACTGGTAGCTTGAAGTTTGTTCTCTTTCAAAAAGTCTTTGATAGAGTTCTCAAGTGTATTCTCATTGATGTAGTCGTCTAAATATTTAAATCCAGCTCCGGCTTTGTATTTGTTGGCAAGATTGGCATTAAACTTTAACAGGGAATCCTTAGCCATAGTTAGTGGCTGGTCTCTGTTGGTTCTCGCCATATGCATATATATTAAATTATACTGTGCATTGAATTTCAAATCAGCAAGATGGAAGGCCCTAATACCCCAAATGTTGGCTAAGGAGCCTAAAAGTTTCATGTCGGGATAATTCTCTTCAATATATTTCATTAGGTAATACACTTGAATACCATCTTTTAGCCATTGGTCTTTTCGGGGGTTGATGAGAAGTGTATTGTTAAGATAGTTGCTCAGTGAAGTCTTAAGCAAGGTTAATTCAAACTGAAAATGTTCAGGAAAGGGTCTAATAAAATTAGGAAGCTGGTTTAATCCATACACAGGGTCCTTTTCAGCATCAATGTCAGTCACCAGTAATGTTTTATGAGGATAAGGCCCTAAATGATGACTAATAAATTGTGTGATCTTATCAGTTAGTATTGCTTTTTCTGTAGGATGCAGATCCTTTTCAGTGATATCAGAAATTATTGCAAAATCATCGGTTTGCGTGGTTCTAAAAACCGGAAGCTTGTGTAAGTTCAATCGAGAGTCTACGCGGTCCTTCCCAAAAAGTGTTAGGGTTTGGGTCGTGTCATTTTGAATGTTATCAAGAACATCCAATTCTGAAGTGACCAAATAGTTGCGTGGATATTCCAACTGCATATAAAGATCGGCCTTAGGAATATAGAGATCATCGAGATTCTTATTGCTATAGTAATGCCAGCTTCCATCAAAAATAGCCGGAGTTATATACCAGTATTTTAAATTAAAATCATTGAGGTCGTTGTAACCGTATGAGGTGAATTTGTCACTCGGAATCTTAACAATATAATTTATGTTTAATCTATATGACGCTTGTGGTTGGAGCGGTTGAGCAAGTGCTACTTTTATTACATCGGGATGTTCTTTAAGACGCTCAAAAAAGAGATCTTGATCATTATCATCAGCTAATTTCGTTACCGATGTGAAACCACGCTCTTCGTTACTTGCAAAGTGAAAACTAGTACTAAACTCCTCCGAAATACGTATAGCTAATGGTGTTGATTTAAATGAATAACTATTACTCCAGTCATTTAAATAAATTGTATCTAATGTAGACGATGTAGCATTGGTATACTCTATCAATTGTTTGATTGAAATGGTATTTTGATCGGTATCAAAAACGGCCTCAATGTCAATTTTGTTCTGACTGTAGTGAGTGATAGGGCCAATAAGTGCTATGTATAACAGAAGTTTTTTCAACTAGTTCCTAATAAATTTAAGAGGCTTACTTTCATTGTTTGACAAAACCACATAATATATGCCATTAGTCAAATTTGATACATTTACTGAGTATTGGTTTAAATTGGTTATAGGGTGTTTAAGTACTTGTTGTCCTAAGTAATTATATATACTGAACGTTCTAGACTTTACATTGTGAGGTTCAAGACCAATATGTAGTCTTTCCGAAACTAGGTTGCTTCCAATGATCCTGAACGTATTATCAATATTGTACTCATCTATGCTTAAAGACTCCGAAGTTTCTAAAGATAAAGTAACAGGTAAATGGTCACTCATCAA
Source organism: uncultured Flavobacteriaceae bacterium (assembly GCA_964479055.1). Lineage (GTDB taxonomy): Bacteria > Bacteroidota > Bacteroidia > Flavobacteriales > Flavobacteriaceae > CAYZKX01. Next base: position 14,610 of record CAYZKX010000005.1, on the reverse strand, counting down.
GTAAAGTACTTCTCTTATGGCTTGATCAAACTTAGTGCCAGAACATTCATTGGAATTAATTTCCTGATTAAAACAATCAGACTCTCCATTATTGCCAAATACTTCATACGAATCTTCAACATAGAACAACTCCGTATTTGCCATCATATTACTTGAGGTTAATATAAAATCAAAGCGATCATCAAACCCGCCAGTGGCACCACCCAATCCAGTTTGAGTACGTGTTGATTGTGTAAAAACATCTATGAAATTAGCATTGTTATGCCAGCTTCCTATGCGATCTGCCGGATCAACAAATGAAATATTGTTGGTGTCATCAAGCAGCTCCATAAAACCATCTTCCGAAGCTGTATAAAAATTAAGATCGCCTCCAAATAATATATAACTAGCACTAGGCATAGTTTCGAGGTAGGCAACCAACTCTTGCACCATTTCGAAACGAATGTTTTGATTTGTTGTCCCGCTTGACGATTTTAAATGGGAGATTAAGACATGAAGCCTTACGGGATTAGTATTTTGATCTACCGTATTTAATTTTAATGTGTAAATATTAAAATCTCTAACATTAGTAGCTATTTCGGTTTGATCTTCCAGACTAAACTTTGTGCCATCAAAATATAGCATGTTTTGCAGGTCATTTTGATCACCTGAATCATCGTCAGAGGTGTTTTCAACAAAAGCTGCACCTTGATAATTAGGGTTTACATTCTGTATAGAAAGTAAAATATCATTTGCGCCTTGTTCATTATTAATCTCACAAACCATGAAAATATCAGGAAGATAAGCGTCTATTATAAGTTGTAAATTATCTATGCGATCCAATGGTCCTTGAAGAGGGTAGTTAAGCACATTATAGAACATGGTCTTAAATGTAGCCTGACTGATGACCAGATTGAAACATAGCGTAACTATTGCAAGTGCTATCCGTTTCTTTTTCATCATGATTATGCTCAGATTAGAAATTTGGGCTTAGTCTATATTCATTATAGAAGTTATCTAAAATTTCTATGACTTCATCTGTTGTATCAACTAGATGGAATAAATCTAAATCGGTTGCGCTAATATTTTCAAATTTTTCCAAAAGAACGGCTTTGATCCAGTCAATGACACCTTCCCAAAATTCGGTTCCAACCATTATTATAGGGAATTTCTCTATTTTATTAGTTTGAATAAGAGTCATTGCTTCAAATAGCTCATCCAATGTTCCAAATCCACCTGGCATAACCACAAACCCTTGTGAGTATTTAACAAACATGACCTTTCTTACAAAAAAGTAGTCGAAGTCCAAACTTTTATCAGAATCTATGTAAGGATTGTCATGCTGTTCAAAAGGTAGATCTATATTTAATCCTACTGATGTTCCACCAGCCTTGTGAGCTCCTTTATTTCCAGCTTCCATTATTCCAGGGCCGCCTCCCGTAATCACACCGTAACCTGCTCGCACTATACTTTCGGCAATATCTATTGCCAACTGGTAATATTTATCATTAGGTTGTGTACGCGCCGAACCGAATATAGAAACACAAGGGCCAATGCGGCTCATTTTCTCAAAACCTTCAACAAACTCACCCATGATCTTGAAAATTGCCCAAGAGTCATTAGTCTTAATTTCATTCCATCCTTTTGGTCTTTGTTCTTTTCTCATGTTCTGCATTAATATTAAATAGCGTACTAATTTAGCTCTTTTTTAAGGAACTGTGCTGTATAGCTGGTTGGATGTTTGCTTACTTTTTCGGGTGTGCCTACAACAATTATTTCACCGCCTCCTTTTCCACCTTCATACCCTATATCGATGATGTGGTCAACCATTTTAATGACGTCCATATTGTGTTCAATGATCACTACTGTATTGCCTTTATCTGTCAATTTGTTTAACACCAACATAAGGACTCTAATGTCTTCAAAGTGCAAACCGGTTGTTGGTTCATCGAGGATGTAAAATGTATTGCCGGTGTCCTTTTTAGAAAGTTCGGTGGCCAACTTAATACGCTGTGCCTCACCACCAGATAAAGTGGTACTTTGTTGACCCAAGGTTATATAACCTAAGCCAACATCCTGAATAGTTTTTAGTTTGCGATGAATTTTAGGGATGTGTTCAAAAAATATAACCGCTTCATTTATGGTCATATTTAAAACATCACTAATGGATTTTCCTTTATATCGAATCTCTCAAGTTTCTCTATTAAAACGTTTTCCTTGACAATTCTCACATTCCACATAGACATCAGGTAAGAAGTTCATTTCAATTACCCTTAGTCCACCTCCTTTACAGGTTTCACAGCGTCCGCCTGCTACATTAAAACTAAACCGCCCAGGTTTGTAGCCTCTTATCATGGCTTCTGGAATCTTGGCAAAAAGACTGCGAATTTCACTAAAAACTCCAGTATAAGTTGCAGGATTACTCCTTGGTGTTCTTCCTATTGGTGATTGGTTAATATCGATCACCTTATCAATATGCTTTAAACCTTCAATCTTCTTATAAGGCATTGGAGTTTTAACACCATTGAAATAATGATTGTTCAAAATAGGGTAGAGGGTCTCGTTGATCAATGTGGATTTGCCACTGCCAGAAACTCCCGTTACACCTATCATTTTACCCAACGGAAAATCTACACTTACGTTCTTTAAGTTATTACCTGTACAGCCTGATAATTTTAAAGTCTTCCCATTTCCTTTACGTCGTGCTTTAGGTGTTTCAATTTCCTTTGTTCCATTAAGATAATCAGCTGTCAAGGTATGATGTTTCATCACTTCAATAGGGTGCCCTTCACTTATGATCTTTCCACCATATTTACCAGCTTTTGGGCCAATATCAATGACATGATCGGCATGTTCGATCATATCCTTATCGTGTTCAACGACTATCACAGAGTTTCCTATGTCTCGAAGTGATTCTAACGAATTAATTAGTTTTTGATTGTCTCGTTGATGCAAACCAATACTGGGTTCGTCCAAGATATACAACACACCTACTAATTGCGACCCGATTTGTGTAGCCAGACGGATTCGCTGGGCTTCACCTCCAGACAACGATTTTGAACTGCGGTCCAGAGTTAAGTAATTTAACCCAACGTCTAATAAAAATTGAATTCTAGATCGAATTTCCTTTAAGATTTCTGCCGAAATGATACGCTGTTTTTCTGAAAGACGTTTATCCAAATCTTTAAACCACTTTGCCAGATCGATAATGTCAAGGTGAGCAAGGTCGGCAATACTTTTGTTGTTCAATTTGAAGAATAAAGATTCTTTTTTGAGTCTAGAGCCTTCACATTCAGGACATTTGATTTTATCCATAAATCCTTTAGCCCATCGCTTAATAGATGTTGAATCGGCATTTTTGTATTGGCTTTCAATGAAATTGGCAATACCTTCAAAATCAATACTGTAGTTTCGTGTAACACCTAATGTTTTACTATCTACAGAAAATTTCTCATTGCCTCCATACAGGATCATATTTAAAGCGTCATCTGGAATAGATTTGATAGGATCGCCTAAATCAAACTCAAAACGTTGCGCAATTAATTCCAACTGCTTAAAAATCCAAGAATTTTTTTGCTCACCCTGAGGGGCTAGTCCACCATTTTTAATCGATATATTTCTATCAGGAATGATCTTATCGATATTAACTTTTCTTAATGTTCCTAAACCATTACATACAGGGCACGCGCCTTTAGGAGAATTAAATGAAAAGTTGTTAGGTTCTGGATTAGGGTAGGAGATACCAGATGAAGGACACATTAAATTTCGACTAAAATACCTAACATTATTTGTATCATTGTCAATGACCATAAGAACATTGTCACCATGATACATGGCTGTATTTATCGTCTCGGTTAAACGGTTATCTTTGTCTACCGTGTCATTAATGACCAATCGATCTATTACAATTTCAATATCGTGAGTGACATAGCGATCCAGTTTCATGCCGTGTACAAGATCTCTTATTTCACCATCAGTCCTTACCTTTACAAATCCTTGTTTCGCGATTTGTTCAAAAAGTTCACGATAATGGCCTTTACGTGATCGTACTACAGGAGACAAAATGCTAATGCGTTTACCATTAAAACTATCTATGATGAGTTGTTTTATTTGCTCATCACTGTAGCTTACCATTTTTTCACCAGTATTATAACTAAATGCATCACTTGCTCTAGCATATAATAATCGTAAGAAGTCATAGATTTCTGTAATGGTCCCTACAGTTGATCGTGGTGACCGGCTTGTTGTTTTTTGTTCTATAGCTATTACTGGAGATAAACCATCGATCTTATCTACATCAGGACGCTCTAAACCGCCAAGAAATTGCCTGGCATAAGCTGAAAATGTTTCTATATAACGCCGTTGACCTTCAGCATAGATCGTGTCAAAAGCGAGTGATGATTTACCACTACCTGAAAGCCCTGTAATTACTACAAGTTTTTCTCGAGGAATGGTAACATCAATGTTTTTCAAATTGTGAACTCTAGCCCCTTTTACTTCAATATGTTCGTCGAAACTGGTCATAAATGTGCAAAGTTGCAAAGTTACATTTTTTGGTTCTAAAAAGGAAGTGTATATTTAGTGTGATTTATTAAAAGTTATTAAAATTTAAGACTCCAATTGACATGAAATTATTAGGCATAGGATCGCGTATTGATCATCCCGATTATGGTAAAGGTGTGGTTACCAATTTAACCAATAAACACTATTGGGTTACTTTTATTGATGGTGGTTTAGAAACTATTGATATCGACAGTGAATTTGAGGTTATTGAAGCCACCACAGATGATGTAGATACTGTAAGTTTTTTTGATGTAGAAAGTAGCTTGGTAGAGATCTTGAAAAAATGGAGCGATGCCAGTGAAGTGATCCCTATTGCCGATAAATGGAAAGGTGGCAACCTGATATTGGAACCAGGTGATTCAAATTTGCAAAATAAGGAAGTCCCTATTGATACTTTTTTTCATAAAATAGTCATGGTTAGAGACCGCCTAAGAGTTATGGAACAAAAGATCAATTCAAGTAATTTGGATGAACAGGATAAGATCGATCTTCAACAATATATTACCAGAATTTATGGTAGCTTGACAACTTTTAATGTGCTTTTTAAAATAAAAGAACAACAATTTGTAGGCTCTAGAAGTAAATAGATTTTATAGCTTTTGACAACAATTTTGCAGCGTTATTATTTTCTCTGAACCACAATTCGGGCTCAACTAATTCAAGTTCGGTTAGGGCGATGTTACCAGAGTTGTCAGTGATAATATCTACTCTGGCATAAACAGGTTGCTCGTTGCACGCTTTTATGGTTTTTTCAGCAAATTTGATCTCTTGTGGCGTAGGTTGGTAGCTAGTATATGTTCCGCCAAAATCTCCTTGAACCCTAAAATCACCAAATTTGGCTAATTTAAGAATAGCATGAGTAAAGTGTCCATTAATAATTATTATGGAAACTTCTCCTCTAGATAGTATACTTTCTTGAAATGGTTGCAATAAAAAGGATTCATTTTTTATAAGACCTTTGAATTCTAATTCATAATCATTGATGTTGCTTTGATCAATGACATAGGTGTGACGCGCCGTTCCAGAAATACATGGTTTTAATACGGTTTTGTTCCACCCTAATTTATTATGAATCTGAGAAAGTGTACTTGTGGTTCCTTGCTCTATAAAATGCGATTCTACAATATGGACACCATTGTTCTCTAGATCTTTTAGATAATGTTTGTCGACATTCCATTGGATCAGTTTTGAAGAATTTATAAGCTGCGTTTGTTTAGAGACTTTATCCAGCCAGCTATTGAATTCATTAAACCTGTGGAAGTAATCCCAAGTGCTTCTAAAAATAATCAATCTGGTAGTTGACCAATCAAAAAGTGGATCGTCCCAAGCCTTCCGTATAACGGTCAAACCACTATCTTCAAAAGCTTTTTGCAGAAGTGCATCTTCAATATAACCTGTTGAACTTTCTTTTGATGAGACTGATTTAATTAGGTTGTTTTGGTCAGTAAGAATTGTAATATCAATGGGTCTCATTATGTATTTGTATGGCCAAAAAAGCTAAAAGTACGTAATTAATTACTTTGGATTCTTAAATTGGTGTTAAGCCGGGAATCCGTTAGATTCAGCAACGTAAAAAGTCGTATTTTTATAACGTCTATGAAAGAAAGTTTTAAGCGCAAGGGTTTTCGATTTCAGAAATACGAGGCTCCAAATCAATCTCCTTTTGAAGTTCTTTTTGAAATCTTTAAAGAACTGATCACGCATACCTCAGGCGATTTTGATGAAGCAATTGAATGGTTACGTCAATTAGACGAAGAGTATAAACTTACAACAGACAATTATACTATCGACGATTTTATTGAAGACCTTAAGAAGCGCGGTTATATTCGTGAAGAATTTGATGGTGTAGAAGGTTCTGGCGAAGGTTCGGTTAAAATCACCGCGAAAACTGAACGCGCTATTAGAAAGCATGCCTTAGATCAAATATTTGGTAAAATCAAGCGTAGTGGTTTGGGAAATCACAGCAGTAAGCATGCAGGAATAGGTGAAGAACAAACAGGTGCTTTTAGGGGGTATCAATTTGGAGACTCCTTGGATAGCATATCCATGACAGAGAGTCTTAAGAATGCACAGATAAGAGGTGGGATACTTGATCTTAATCTTACGGAAGAGGATTTAGTGGTTGAAGAGCAACTTCACAAATCACAAATGAGTACTGTTTTAATGATAGATATCAGTCATAGTATGATATTGTATGGTGAAGATCGCATTACACCTGCAAAAAAAGTAGCCATGGCTTTGGCAGAGTTGATTACCACTAGGTACCCGAAAGACACTTTGGATATTTTAGTATTTGGTAATGATGCCTGGCCGATTGCTATTAAGGACTTACCCTATCTAAAAGTAGGACCTTACCATACTAATACAGTAGCAGGTTTAGAATTGGCCATGGATTTGTTAAGACGTAAACGTAACACCAACAAGCAAATTTTCATGATAACTGATGGCAAGCCAAGTTGTATTAGGTTGCCTAATGGAGAATATTTTAAAAATAGTGTGGGATTGGATATCGATATTGTAAACAAATGTTATATGATGGCGCAACAAGCACGAAAACTGCATATCCCAATCAACACATTTATGATTGCTCAAGATCCATATCTGATGCAGTTTGTTAGAGAATTTACCAATGCCAATAAAGGAAAGGCCTTCTATACAGGATTAAAAGGATTAGGAGAAATGATTTTTGAAGATTATGAAAATAATAAAACTAGAAGAATAAGAGGTTAAGAACAAGAAGAATTACAAATATGAATATTCAAAATATAAAGACATTAGGTCAGCTTAAAGAATCAGGGTATCAATCTAAATCAATTAAAGACGAGTTGCGCGATAATCTTATTGCGTCTATACATGATAATAAAGATTCATTTGAAGGAATACACGGCTATGAAAACTCTGTGATTCCTGAGTTAGAAAGAGCAATATTATCAAAACACAATATTAACTTATTAGGATTAAGAGGGCAAGCAAAAACGCGATTAGCACGATTAATGGTTCAACTATTAGATGAATATATTCCGATAGTTAAAGGATCGGAGATTAATGACGATCCATTACTCCCAATTTCTAGATATGCTATAGAAATGATTAAGGCAGAAGGTGACCAAACCCCTATTGGATGGTTGCATCGTGATGAACGTTTTGCTGAGAAATTGGCTACACCTGATGTTACGGTGGCCGATCTAATTGGTGATGTAGATCCCATAAAAGCTGCAAATCTGAAATTAAATTATGCTGACGATCGCGTTATTCACTATGGTATGATACCGAGAGCAAACAGATGCATTTTTGTAATTAATGAATTGCCTGATCTTCAAGCTCGTATTCAGGTAGCTCTTTTTAATATTTTACAAGAAGGTGATGTTCAAATTAGGGGATTTAAATTACGATTACCATTAGACATGCAGTTTGTTTTCACTGCAAATCCAGAAGATTATACTAATAGAGGTAGTATCGTTACACCGTTGAAAGACAGGATTGGATCTCAAATATTAACTCATTATCCTGAAGATATTGCTACCGCAAAAGTGATTACACAACAAGAAGCCAAATTAGATCAACGTCAAGTCAACGCTTTATACGTTCCTGAGTTGGCCAGAGATTTAATAGAACAAATAAGTTTTGAAGCGCGCAAGAGTATTTACATTGATATCAAAAGTGGAGTCAGTGCTCGAATGAGTATTACAGCATATGAAAATTTACTTAGTTCTGCTGAACGTCGCATGTTGCTTTCTGGAGATAACAAGACCAGTATCCGACTTAGTGATTTTTCAGCGTTGATTCCAGCTATTACAGGTAAGGTTGAATTGGTTTATGAAGGTGAGCAGGAAGGTGCTGCAATGGTAGCTACATCATTAATTGAAGAAGCTATCAAAAGTTTGTTTCCCGAGTATTTCCCTAAGATTGAGAAATTGCAAAAACAAGATGAAGAAACACCTTATGATGATGTAGTATCTTGGTTTTTTAATTTAAAAGACGGTTTTGAGTTATTAGATGATTTCAATAACAAGGAGTATTCAAGAACATTAGATATGCTAACACCGTTAGATGATTTAATAGCTAAATATCAGCCTAATACAAAAACGGAAGACATTTATTTTATAAAGGAGTTTTTATTATGGGCATTAGCTGAAAATAAAGTGTTGAGTAAACATCGATTTACTGAAGGCTTGCAGTTTTCAGACCCTTATGGAAGTTATATAAGTGGCCTTTAATTACCATTCTCCACGCGTTTTTAAATTGGCTTCACATAACCTAATGATTTCAATAATACGTTTATCACGTGTTTCTTGACGTTTGGCACTATGTAACCATGACAGATAACTTTTGCGGTATCCTCTTGAGAAGTTCTGATAGTTTTCGAATGCTTTGGTATTGGCAGAAAATGCCTTCTTAAGATCGTCGGGGATCACACCATTTTCAACATCGTCCATATAGGTCCACATACCATTATTTTTGGCAATCTGAATCATTTTCCAGCCTGCCTCATGCATTAGACCTGCCTGATCAAGTTCTTTTACATGTTGCTTATTAACTTTACTCCAAACACCTTTGGGGTTTCTAGGGCAGAAATATTGCCTTCGTTTCCCATTACCTAAACTTTTTACTGTGGAATCAATCCAACCAAAGCACAACGCTACCCGAACCGCTTCTTCCCAACGCATGGTAGGAACTTTAAGCTCAAGTTTATAAAATATTAAATATACACCAGTTGATCTATCATAGTTGGTGAGCAACCAATCATACCAATCAGTATCTCTTTCAAAATAAAGCTCTGGTTTACTTTCAATAGACATACCTAATAGTTTTCATGTAGGTACAATCAATTCAAAAACAATGAAGTATGCGCTTCCTATTTTGGCTTCACAGGAAATTTTTTCATTAATTTCTTGATCTTCTTTGGAATAGTCTTTTCCCTTTTTTCTGGCTTTTCTTTAACTACTGAAGTGATTACACCTTGCCATTTAAGGTCCTTTGAAGTTGCATCATACATATCCACCACAAATGTTCCTTCTAAATAGTCGTCTGTGTCAAAAGTAGTATCTGAAGTACCCATACCAACACCACCGTAACCCCAGCCCCATCGGCCTCTATAACCAAATCCACCATTGTAGGTAGTATATGCAGTAGTACTGGTTTTTTGTTGTACCACTATGAAAAGTGTAATGGCAACATCACCACCGTTTTCAACATAATTTAAACCCCTTATACTTAATTCATGCACCATGGCATCAATTATTCTCTTTTTATCAAAATCATTTAAGAGTTTATCACTGTCTTTTTCCCATCCATCAAAGCTGTACGTGCTAATTTGTGAGAAGTCATATTCTTTGTCGTAATCACTTTTAATTTGTGCGTCTAACTTAACAACAAATAAGAGTGTAAGAATGAGAATGGAATACTGAGAAATTAATTTTTTCATAGTCGTTTGATTAATAGTTTTATAAAGACTAAAAGTACAAAAATTTGTTGTGTTAATCTCTGAATATTTTATTTGGAAAAACAACACAGCTTTCGTGGCCATCTTTTCCAACCGCAGCGACACCAAAAAAGAAATTATCGATTACTATACCATCTAAAGTAAATTCAGAAACATCACCAACAAATCTACTATGATCCCAAGTTGGAGAGGTAGTGTCTCTCCAGTATATTTTGTATCCAACTGCACCATCAGACTTTTCCCATTTAAATTTTGCCGCAGGCTCTACAATTCCACCTATTGCTAAATTTTGAGGCGGTGGAGGTGCCGAAGCCAAACTTGCCAATGTTATTGCATTTACAGCAGTCAATTTTTTAGCGTATGGAAAATTTACATGCTCAAAAGTATCACCATAGGCAATGCCATTTTCTTCACGAATATCCTGATGCTGCTGTGTGTAATTTTCATGGGCCTCCATAATTCTAACACCTGCAAATCCAGCATCATTGAACGGACGATGATGACCACCGCGACCAAATCGATCTAAGCGATAGACCATCATAGGGTTCATTTCGGGCATATATTTTTTTGTCGTGGTGTAAACATATCTGGCCAATTGCCTAGAAATACCATCAACTTCACCACCATAGAATCGTCTGGCACGACGTTGCTGTTCTGTTTCAGTAGGTGGAACAGGTTCAGAAAAAATGCGAAAAGTGCGATTGTCAATGACACTGTCGACACCTGTAATGTTTCCAATCATGTCATTATTCAATATTCCAATGATGTCCCATCCTTGTTCTTTAGCGTAAGCCGCTAGACCTTTTCCGCCATAAAGACCCTGTTCTTCACCAGATAAACCAACGTAAATGATACTGTTCTCAAACTTATATTTACTCAATACTCGAGCTGCCTCGATCGCTCCAGCCATTCCTGAGGCATTGTCATTTGCACCGGGGGAATCGGAAGTATAATCTGTAGGATCTGAAACACGCGAATCGATATCGCCGCTCATTATGATAAACCGATTAGGATATTTTGTGCCACGTTGAATAGCAACTACATTAACCACCCAAACATCTTTTACGATGCGCTGATTATCACCTTCAGGTACTAAATCTTTTTGATAGAATACTTCGAGGCAATTGTCACATTCATTAGAAATATTATCGAACTCCGATTTTATCCAACGTCGAGCGGCACCTATGCCTCTAGTTTCACTTAATGTGTCGCTAAGTGTATGTCGGGTGCCGAAATCGGCTAGAATTTTAACATCATTACGCAGGCGTTCTTCAGAAACAGCACTTATAATGTCATAGAGCTTTGTATCAGTTTGTGCGTAGGTATGAATGGAAAAAATAAGGACAATAATTGTCAAATAATATTTCATGGTTTACAGTGTAAAGTTTATACGAGTTTAAAGATAGCACCTTTTCATTATATGAAAAAGTGTTGTCAGTAGGGAAGGGCTTCGTAGGTTTGACCTTGTATCAAACTATTAGGATTTGGTGAGGTATTTCTAAAAGTGATGGGATAAGATGTATAGGGTGGCATCCATTCTCCAAAATATGAAGCAACAAAATGTAAATGTGGGTATCCCGCCAATCCCGAGGCGCCACTTAATCCTATGGGGTCACCTTCATCAACAAAACCTCCAACCTCCACCAAAGCACCGTTTTTAGTGAGGTGTTGATACATTAAAAAATAGCCGTCTTCATCTCTAAGAACCACCATATTGTTAGTTTCTTCATAGTCCTCACCTGATTCTTCCACAAACATAATGGTACCAACACGAGAAGCAGTAACTAAGGTGCCGATGTCCATGATGAAGTCAATGGCATATTGATCGGGTTCGCCTTCAAGATGCGGAAAACCACTGCAATGACTAAGTCCAATGGTATATGATTTACCTACAGGATATGGCAACAAATGTGGTGAGGTTTCCCAATCAGGGTAAAAAGTACCTTCACATCCGTTTGCAAAATCTTGTTGGCCTCCAATATTGGATCCTAAAACTTCATCGCTTTTACATGAAATAAGATTAATACTGGCCAATAGCCACATTGATATGAACAAATGAATTCGATTCATTTTGTTAAACGAGTGATTTAATAGATTTAATTAACTACTCTTCTTTTAAAATTGTATAATATCCAGGTTCAATTTCTTCACCATCATATAACAACTGCTGATTATAAAGAAATTGATCTAACGCCAGTAGATCAAAACACGCTCCTTCGCGCAAGGAATACGAAATTTTTAAGGTGTCGTTATCTTGTTGGTTGAGTTCTAAAAAATACTCAGACTCAGATTCAATGACATTAAAAGACACAAAAATTGAAGTGTATTCCTCTTGCTGGTACGGATATACATATAAAGTGTGATTGGGATTGTAGAGCTTAAATGAATCTCTGGCAAATACATTGCCAATCATTGATTCATCATTGTTATCTCTTAAATCAATAAAAATACCCTGAGGTGCTATAGAAAGTCTATTGTAGAGGCAGTCATTTTCATCAGAATTGCTACATGCTGTAATCAAAACTAAACTTAGTACTATTCCAACTAATTGTTTCATGCTAGTGGTTTATTACTAGATGCTTGAATCGTTTTTAGGTTGCGTGCTAATTCTGTTTTTTGTAATTGAATGTAAGGGTTTGGGTGCTTCCATCATTTTCGACATCCACGTATACATTCATTTCGGTTTCGCTTATACGTTCAAAGGTCATACCTTCAAAAACGACCTTATTTTTTGTAATTTCAACTAACGGAAAATCTACTGTTTGATCTTTGGTTTCCCATCCTTTTAAATCGTTATTAAAGTGTTTGAGCTGCAGCACCAAAGTGTTTTCCAATTGTCTAATAATTTCAATTTCGTAGAACACTACTTTGCCGTCTTTTACAACTTTAAATGAGGCCATCATAGAATCACCATGCGGAGCGCTCCAATTTTCCTCGGTTGTACCACCCATGGCTTCTCCACGCCAATTTCCGGCAATCCAAGCGATATTTTCAAGTTTGGGCGCCAGTGGTTTATCTGTCGCTTCACCTACAACTGCCAGTGTTTTTCCGTCATTGCTCACAGCTAGACGTGTGATATTGTCTATGTTGAATTGCTTTAATGAAGCAACTTCTATCCAGTCAACATCATATTGAGGTTTATAGGTATAAAGGTTACTTCCATGACCTGAAAGTATCGTACCATCAGGTAACCAACACATATCCTCCGAATTTGGTAGTGTTGACATGATAGAATTTATTTCACCATCTGGATTAAGCGACTGAATTTCCCATAATTCATTATTGGTTTTTGAGATAAAACTAATTCTATCTGTATTTGGTATTAGATGTAATGAGCGCCCTATGTTATCACTAATTTTTTTATTTTCTTTTATGGCAATATTTGTGGTATATAATGAAAGGCCACCATTTTCTAAAACTGAGGATGCTAAAACATTATTATTTACCCAACAGTGATATCCAATTATGATATCATCAATAAGAATTTCAGCATCTCCATTACTAATTTTATACTGATATAGTTTTTGAGTACCATCTTTTTCTAAGCGAATAGCAGAAACAGCGTCTTGCCCAGGTATTTTTAAAGGTGAATACTCACTGCCTTCAGTTTGCGTAATTAAAGTGGTTGTATTCGTGCTTAATTGATACAAAGCTATATCAGTTTGACCATTGCGTGTTCTTGAATAGAGTACGGTCTCATTATCTAAAAAAGAAGGTTGGTTATCATAGCCTTCATTATCTGAAATGTTCCTTTTATTAGTTAATTCAAATTGACCATTTATTCTATTAAGGTCAAATAAAAAAACTTCTGTATTTGGTTGTGCAATGGCGGTGACTACAAAAAAAAAGAAAGGAATGATTAGTGTTTTCATTTATTGAATTTAATGAAGTTTAAAATTAAGTAAAAATTGAATTTGGTATTATCTTTTTCAAGTATTTATTGCCTTTGATTTCTATGCTTTTAATCGAATATATTGACAAATACCTGAATTACAACGATATATATAACCGTTTATAGAAAATTCATTAATAATACTTGTTATGGCCCTTACTTAGCTATGCCTTTTAATCAAAAATTGACCTATTTATGAAATCTATTGGTTCTTATATTAGAGCACTTACCACCATCATTTTATTTGGTGTCTCATTAAGTTTATATGCTAATGGAACATCGAATCAAATTCATAAAGATGAGAGTGCGAGTTCGACTTATAATTCTTCTGAAGATACACGACGCAAAATTAGATTAGGTTTTACTGCTCCTAGTACGATGCATAGACAATTATTATTGACCGAAGATGTCAATGCTACATCGGGTGTTGATTGGGGTTACGATAGTGAATACTATGACACAGGCTATGAAGATGCTTATTGGCTTATAGAAGATCAAAAATTTACCATACAAGGGGTAAATAGTTTTGATGCCTCAATAGATTTTCCACTTGGTTTTCATGTTTACGAAGACGGCATGTGTAGTATTAGAATTGATGGATTGGAGAATGTCTCTGAAGATTTTGATGTTTATATATTTGATAAAGAATTAAATGTATTTAAAAATTTACGAGAAGAAAATTATGAGTTTTATGCTAGTCAAGGTGAATATCTTGATCGGTTCGACCTTATAG